>JAIOPP010000029.1 GCA_021413845.1 Planctomycetia bacterium
TCGGGTTGGGAACTGCCGGAAGGAGGCCGAACGTCGGCGTCGCCGGCGCGCGCAACCGCCGCTTCGCCCGCAGACCTCGGAACCTCCAGCTCACGAACTACTTTAAGGCAAGCCGCCTCACCCACAAAGGGTTCCGCTGCGGATGGAGATTGGATTCTGGCGATCAAGCCGTCGGAAGTGAGGCCTAGGTTGTGCAGCGTGTCTTCGCAATCGGTGCAGGCCGCGATGTGTTCGGTAACTTCCTCGGCTTGCGGAACCGGCAGAGTTCCTAAGGCATAGCCCGATAGTTGCTCGCGGCTGGGGCATTGGCGCTGCGACATGCTGACGAATCCTAGCGAAGGAAAAGAGACGATTGCGACGGCGTGAGACCTGAAGTGCGGGGCAGTTCAAGTCACCCTATTGATAAATAACGCCGGGGGTTCACAGTTATTTTTTCAACTGCGAATAACCGCATAAACCCCGGTGTTTCGCTGAGTTTACGCGATCGCAAGCGACTGTTTTCCTGCGCCGAAACTTTCCTGCGCTTAGGCTTAACCTAGCCCGTCCATCTCTTCGCGCAACCGCCGCAAGACTCGATACTTGGCTTGGTGAACGGCATGTTTGCTGATGCCGAGTGCGGCACCGATTTCGGCGGCCGTTTGCTTTTCGACCGTGGCACTCCAGAACGCTTGCCAGGTCGTCGTTTCAAACTCGGCTTGGATCAAGCCTAACGTCCGTGCTACCACACCTTGCTCGGTAACGGTTCGTTCCTGGGCATCGTCGACGGGCTCCGGTGCGTCGGCGGCCAATTCCTGCAGCAGCAAGTGAGCGGTCGTGCCGCCGGTAGCCAGCGCACGATCCGCCGAGCGACGGATGTGGTCGCGCACGCGATTGCGGGCGATCGTCCAGAGCCAGCCCCGGAACGAGTCTCCCTGTTTGTCGCGGCGAAACGTGTCGATCTTCCGAGCCAGGATGCCGAACGTTTCTTGCACGATATCGGCCGAGTCTTCCGTCGAAAGTCGGCAGCGCCGCGACCAATGATAAACGAGCGGCCCGTAGATCTTCGACAAGCGCGACCAAGCCGCCGGATCGTGGTGCATCGCGCGCAGCAGCAGGCTCGGCGAGGTCATGCTTAGGGAAGTGTGCTCTACTTCAAGGTCGTCCAAGCGAACGCTCCCCCAAACATGGATGCAAACCCGGCGTGCCGTTGATTTTACTTCCCGCCCGATTCCCAAGCGAACGGAATCGAACGCAACGGATGCGTAAATGTCGATGGATCGCGGGATCGGCATCGAATATCGACTTTTTCTCTTGAGCTAGAGTCCGATCGTCTCGCGTTGATTAAGATGGCTGCCGGTCCCTTTTGCCCGACTTTTTGCTTCAAGAGTACTCCACTCATGGTCTTGCGAGTTGCTTTGCTGCTGCGCTGCGTACTAACCCTGGCCGTGGTCTTCGTCGGCGCGAACGTCGCGTCGGCCGATGTTCCTCTTGCCCCGGCCCTGCGCACCGATGATCTCGATGCCGCGGCTTGCAGTTCGTTCGTCGCCGGACAAGCGGCACCGGTCGATCTGCCGACGCTGGTCTCCGTGCTGGGGTTGCATGAAAGCGCGGTCGATAAAAGCTGGCAAGGTCGCCAAGCGAATCGGGATCCGTCGCTGCCGGCCGTGCATTATCGAGTTGCCTTCGTGCGGCCGATCACGATCGGTTCGCTGCTCACGTTCGGCGACCCGCGCGACGTCGCTCTGCTCAAGGCCGATGCCCCGTATCCCGGCGATCCGGAGAAGCCCGAGCACTGGCAATCGCTGTCGTATGCCGAGCGGCAAACCGGGGGCCGGACGACGACGCTCGACCAGCCGCTCGCGACGCGCGCCGTGCTCGTCACCGATCGCACTGCGCAAGGCCGGTCGCGGCTGGAAGCGCTTCGCATCTGGACCGAGCGCCGCTTCAACGCCGTGCCGTCGGCCCTGGCTTATGCCGCGACGGAATACTATCGACCACCGGCCAACTTCTCTTCGCCGTTCACCTACCATGCGTCGCTCGTCACGACCGGCGGCGGCCCATGGCAAAGTTCCGGCAAAGGAACCGAGGGCCGCATCACCACGCCGCCGATTTCCGACATCGCTCCTTCGTGGTTCATGCTCACTTGGGACTCGGCGCAGAAGTTCGACGGCCTCTGGATCGACGGTAGTTTGCTGCAATACGAACTCGACACGTTCGACGGCCCGACCGGAGTGAACCCGCGCACCGGCACCGATGCCGAATGGCGCAAACTTACTACCGTCAAGCGCTTCGACAAGCATGGGACTTGGCTCCAGTTCGAGCCGGTCGCGACGCGCGGCTTCCGCCTGCGCATCACGAAGTCGTCGGAACCGCAAGTCGCCGAGATTCGCGGTATGCATGCACTCGTGGCCTTGGGCGATGCCCCGATCCCCACGGAACTCGCGGCGCCGAAGTCGGGCACCGCCGACACGGCCGTGGCCCCGAAACAAATCTCGGTCGCGATGCCCTTCGAGGGGCAGCTTACCGTGGTCGTCGACGGGCCCGATGGTCGACGTGTTAAGAACGTCCTCGATCGTGAATCGTTGGCGTCGGGCGCGCAGCCGGTCGGCTGGAACTTGCAGGATGAAAGCGGGCGCTACGTGGCGCCGGGTAAGTATCGCTGGAAAGCGGTGGCCCATCCGCCGTTGGAATTGAAATACGAACAAACCGCTTACCCGAACACGGCGCCGTTCGCCCCCGACAACGCTCCTTGGCTCACGACCGCGCAGGGGCCCGACGGTTGGCTCGCCGATCACACGCCGCCGATCTCGGGCTGTGCCTTAGGAGACCGGATGTATGTCGGCGCGATGACCGCCGAGAGCGGCGTCTCGCTGCTCGAGTGCGATCTCGACGGCCGCAAAACATGGGGACATCATTCGTTCGCCGCTTGGACCGGTCCGCGCTTTCTCGCGGGAGATGGTCGGACTTTGTTCGCCGCGGCACGGATGTTGAACGACACGACGGATGTCGTGTGGAGCGTCGATACCGAGACCCGCGCGATCAAGCAAATTTTGAATCTGGCCCCGACGGCGCTCCGCAAGCGCGGCATGCAAGGGATCGCGGTGCGCGACGGCAAGCTCGCGATGAGCGTTCACGGCGATCCTTCTTGGCTCGCCACAGCCGCTAGCGGCGACGACGTCGATCTCCCGAATTGCATTCCGACGTATGCTCCACAACGCAAAGTGACGAAAGGAATCGCCGCCGACAAGCGGGGCGACTTCTTGCGTCTGCTGCGGTTGATCGGCACGCCGCCGGGCACGTGTGCCGATGGCTCGTTGGTAACGCTCCAGGCCGAGCCGAGCAGCGACGATCAACAACACTTGCTGGTCGGGTTCAAGCGCGCGATACCGCTCGGCAGCCTCGTTCTAGCTTCTCCGGCATTGAAAGGGACGGCGGTCAAGTTCAGCGTGCTGAAGACCGATGCTCCGTATCCGCCCGATGTTCACGACGGCCGACAATGGTCGCCGCTGCCGACGCCGACGACCGCGCATTGGGACGTCATCGCCGCGCCCCCGGGCACGCAGACCCGCGCCTTGCGCATTACCTTCGCGCGCGGTTCGGCTGCGGCCGACGGCGACGATCCGCTCGGTAAGCTCTTGGAACAAAACAGCGCGAAGCGCGACGTGCCGGCCGATCCGCTGGCGATCGATCGCGCGAAGAAGCCGACCTCGGCACGCGGCGCCGGCTCGCTCGGCAACACGGGCGATCAATGGCAAGGTCGGCTCGAAGGGCTCAAACTGTTGCGCCGCCGGTTCGAGAGTCGGTTGCCGCAAGCCGCGGTGCGATTCAACTCCGGACGGATGTACGGACAAGTTTGGGATGCCGAACGAAGCGAGCCGCTGACCGGGGCGAATCCCGGTATCTACGCGCTCGAATGGAAAGAGCCGCAAGCGCTGCATGGGCTCGCGATTCGCGAGATCGACGGACGGCTGACCAAGGTCGACGTCTATGAAGGAGACGCCGCGAGTCCGATCGACATCGGGGCCGAGTCCGGCTGGCGCGAGATTGCGCAATACGAACAACCGCGCCGCGACTATTACAACCCGAGCTCCGTGCAGAACACGAACGCGCGCTACCTCGACGGCTATGTCGATTTCGGCGGCGAAGTGCGCACGCGGGCCGTGCGTTTGCGCGTCGTCGAGCAATGGTCCGACAACGGCGAGCGCGGCACCATGGGCGTTCGCGACGATCAAGGTGGAAAGAAGATCGAGCCCTCGCGCTGCCGCGTCTACGGCGTGTTGCCGTTGTCGTATATCGGCGGCGAAGCACCTCTCGAAGACGGCTTGAGCGAGCGGATCGACATCTTTGCTGCGGCCGACGGCAAGCCGTTGCTCGAGGTTCCCCTTGCGCATCCCGGCTCGATCGCGTATCACCCGCAAGGCGAGTTGTATGCCGTGAGCGGCACGCAAGTCGTACGGGTCGACATGCAGGGGAGCAGCCACCAGCCGTTCGTGACCGACTTGGAGAAGCCGTCGGATCTCGCGTTCGACGCCGAAGGGAACCTCTACGTCTTCGATCGGGGTGCGGAGCGCAAACAAATTCGGGTCTACGACTCGACCGGTAAGTTTCTCCGCGCGATCGGCACCGCCGGCGGCTTCCGCGCCGGTGCTTGGGATCCGACGCGCCTCGGCGAGGTCTCGGCGCTTGAAGTCGATGCCCGCGGGCAAGTCTGGGCGGTGGAGTCGCAATACTGGCCGAAGCGCGTCACCGTTTGGACGCGCGAGGGCCGGTTCGTGCGCGAACATCTCGGCAACACCGAATACGGCGGCGGCGGCGTCCTCGATTCGCAAGATAAGACCCGACTGGTGTGCGGGCCGTTGGAGTTCGCGCTCGATTGGGATAAAGGAACGTCGCGGTTGAAGAACCTGACCTGGACGGGCTCGACGCCGGCCGGCGAAGTGCCGATCCGTGTCGGCGAGCGGCTCTATCTGGTCACGCGGCCGATCTTCAACAGCATGAAGTGCGGCATCGTTTACCTCTATGAAGACGGTCGTCTCAAGCTCGCGGCGGCGGCCGGACAAGCCGCGGCGTTCGAGCCGTTGAAGAGCGAAGCGGTCATGGCGAAGATCGCAGGCCAACCGTTGACCGAGCGCCATTTCCACTGGAGCGACCTGAACGGCGACGGCGAAGTGCAAGCGGAAGAAGTCGTCTTAACGGCGGATCCGAAGCCGGCAGTCGTCACGAACTTCGACCATGACCTCGGCCTGCAAGCCGGCACGCTGCGGTATGTCGTGAAGGAATATCTCCCCAGCGGCGTTCCTGTTTACGCGGAAGAACGATTCCCCGCCCTCACCGGCGACTCGCTCTATCGTCTTGCCGACGGCAACTTCTTTCGTCTCGGAACCGGTGCGCTGCCGGAAGCCCTGTTGGCTGCCGACGGCTCGACTCTCTGGAGCCACGAATCGGAAGGGAACGGCGTCCACTCGCTTTATAGCGCCACGCCGTGGCGACCAAGCCAAGTCGTCGCCGAGTTCGGCGTCGTCGGACGTTTGAAGCATCCGATCGGGGAAATGATCGTGCTGCACGGCAACGCCGGAGGTTGGAACGTGTGGACCGCCGACGGACTATTGATCGGCCCGATCTTCCACGACCAACGCGACGGCAAGGCACAACCCTGGAGCATGCGCGAACACGCGCGCGGACAAACGCTCGCCGACGTTACGCCCGGACAAGAACACTTCCACGGCTACGCCTGCGTTTCCGAAGACGGCAAGACGCGCATCGTCGCCGGGCACAACCACGTCACGGTGCTCGAAGTCGCGGGCTTGGAGCGCGCGACCCGGCTCGAAGGGGAAATCGAAGTCACGGCCGACGACTTGCGCAACACGCAAGTTTGGGCTCGCGCCAAAGAGAAGCAGGAAGTCTACGCGCGCTCGCCGGTGATCGATTGCTATCGCGCGAAGGTAGCGCCGAAGATCGACGGCGACCTAGGCGAATGGACTGAACCCTTCGCGGCCGAAGTGAAGGAAGGCCGTGATCGCTACGCGCAGTTCCGCATGAGCTTCGACGAGCGAAATCTGTACCTAGCGTACGACGTGCGCGGTTACGGCCCGCTGCGCAATGCGGGAGGCGAATTCGCGCGGCTCTTCAAGACCGGCGCCAGCGTCGACTTGCAGCTCGGCGTCGATCCGGCGAGCGCCGCCGATCGTAGCGAGCCCGCCGTCGGCGACTCGCGCTTGTTGCTGACGTTCGCCGATCAAGAACCGACGGCCGTGCTCTATCGCCCGACCGTGCCCGGCACTCCCGAAGATAAAGTCTATCGGGTCGTCTCGCCGGTCGGAGAAGTTGCGATCGATCGGGTCGACCGACTCCCCGAAGTGCAACTCGCGCGCAGCGGAACGGACGAGCACTACACGTTGGAAGCGGCCGTGCCGTTGGCCGCGCTGGGCCTCAAACCGGCGGCCGGCTTGCGACTCAAGCTCGATTGGGGTTTGCTCGTCTCCGGCCCGAACGGAAGCGAAGTGATTCGCCGCGTGTATTGGTCGAACCAAGCGACGAACATCGTGGCCGATGCTCCGAGCGAGGCCCGTCTGCATCCGAACCTGTGGGGGCATGTCTTGTTTCACGACCAGCGCCGCACGGCCGAAGACCGGCTCGACTCGATCGACAAACCGACGGCCCCGAAGGGCCTCGAAGATCTGCTCGACGGCAAACGGAAGTAATCGCACTAAGAATCGGCGCTGAGAATCGGCGCACGCCGATCGATCGAACTCGGCGTTTATTTCGACGCGGTGAGCTTCTTCACGGCTAGCGCCATGACGATGAGCGACCAGCCGTTGAAGAGCATGTCGAGCCCGATGAACAGCCCGATGACCCACAGGCCCGACAGCGGCCAATCTTTCCAGATGACGAAGCCGAGCATCAGGTTGATGACGCCGTGCAGAATGAGCCAGAGCCGGTTTTGATAGCGCACGCTCAGGCCGATCGCGATGCGAAAGATTCCGCCTAAGATCAAAAACACGGCGATCAACAGCGTCAGCCCGATCGCCGTAGCGCCGGGATGGGCGACGATCATAAATCCAACGACCATCGAAAGCACGCCGGCGATCAGGTCGAGATAGAAGCCGCTCCAGCCGCGCAGCGCGATCGCGTGGAGCGTTTGCAGCGCGCCGCCGATGAGCATCAGCGTGCCGAAGAAGATCATCGTGGCGAGCGTCGCGGCCATCGAGGCCCCGATGGCGACCATGCCGAGCACGACCAGGAGGACGCCCAGGCCGAGAATCCAACTCCACTTCTTCCCGACTTCCTGGAGGCCGACGAGATGAAGATCCGCGAGCGGAGATGGTTGAGGAGACGACATTTTTAGGCTCCGGTGTTCGACAGAGATGAGATGCCGGAATTGTAGGGCTTCCCGACGAGCGCCGCCTCGGGGCCGAAAAAATAATCGCCGGCGGTTACTGAAAAGCTTCATTATAGTGAGAGGTCGCCGTCCCCTTTTTCGGAGAATTCGCATGCCCCGCTCTTCGCTCGCTCGTGCGCACGCGTCTTTTGCGCCTCTGGCCTCGCTAGGCGTTGTCTTGCTCCTCGCGCTCGGCATGGGCGAACGATGCGACGCGCAAACCAAGACCGGCCCGACGGCTTCGGGCACCGCTGGCGTTCGTAAGCCCGCCGCGCCGGCAACGAGCGACGGACAGCGGCTTCATTCGCGCTCGCAGCACTTCATTCTGCATACCGATCTCGCCCCTGCCGAGGCGCAGGAATTGATCGATCGTTTGGAGTATATGCTGGGGATCATTTCCATTTATTGGGATAAGCAACCGCAGGGGCTCATCGAATGTTATGTCGTGAAAGACTTGAAGAACTGGCCCGATGGTTCGTTGCCCGATGAGCGGGGCCGACAATCGATCGCCTCGGGGGGCGGCGTCACGCTGTCGCTCGTGCTCGGCAACTCCGGCAAGTCGACCGTTTACGCCGGCGCCGATCACGGCACGCCGCAGCACGAAGCGGTCCACGCTTATTGCGCCACCAACTTCGGCACGACCGGCCCGACGTGGTATAGCGAAGGGATGGCCGAGATGGGTCAGTATTGGCGCAAAGGAGACAACAGCGTCAAGGTCCACGACGTCGTGGTCGACTACATTCGCAAGAGCGAACCGAAGACCCTGAATTCGATCGTCAACGGCAACGAGACGACCGGCGACTCATGGCAGAACTATGCCTGGCGCTGGGCGCTGTGTCATCTCCTGGCGACGAATCCGAACTACGCGGCCGACTTCCGTCCGCTCGGCTTGGGAATCTTGCAGCAGAAGCCGGTCTCGTTCGAGCAGACCTACGGCTCGATGGCGAACGAAATCTCGTTCGAGTATCTCTTCTTCCTCCAACATCTCTGCAACGGCTACCGGATGGATCTTTGCTATTGGGATTGGAAGCGGAAGTTCAGCGGGCTCGCAAACGGTCCGGGACGCAACGTGACCGTGCAAGCGGGGCGAGGCTGGCAGCCGAGCGGAATCCTCGTCCGCAAGGAAGCCGAATACACGGCGAAAGCCACGGGCACATGGAAGCTCGAGAAAGCTGCGACGAAGGGGGTTACGGCCGACGGCAACGAAAGCGGTGAGGGGAAACTCGTCGGCATCATCTTCAACGACTTCTCGCTCTCCGAAGAGTTCGACATCGGCGCCGATGGGACGTTCACGCCTCCGAGCGACGGCCAGCTTCACCTGCGTTGCAAGAGCGAGTGGTCGAGCATCGGCGACAACACCGGCGCCGTGGCCGTGAAGATCGCGATTAAATAATGCCGCGTCCGATGAGCGCCGTGCGCAGGCGTTAGGGGACCGCGCCCAGTTGCTCGCGCACGAACTTCACCTTCGGATTGCCACCCTTGCCGGTGAGATACTCGGCGACGTAGCGCTGTCGATCGCGCGGCTTTTCGGGGATCTGGAAATTGTCCCCCTTTTGCAAGATCGGGCGGTGTTCGGTGATGCCGCCGAACTCGCGCGTGCCGGCCGCTTGGCAAGGAAACCAATAGCCCTTGCCGCTTTCGTCTTCTAAGTAAAACTCCGGATAGCAATGATCCGGCACCCAGACGATGCGGGCCGGAATGCCCGAAGATCGGCAGACCGCGATGAAGAGCGAGCTCAATTCTTCGCAATCGCCGTTGCCGTCTTGCAACGAGCGGAGCGCTCCCTTGAGCGGCCCCTTCTTGTATTCCACCTTCTCGCGCACCCAATCGTAAATTCCTTCGACGTGCTTCCAAGCGTTGTCGCTTTTGTGCGTCGCGGTAAGTTCCTTCGCGATCGCGCGAATCTTCGAGTGGTTGCTTTCGATCGAAGGGCTCGGCGTCAGAAAGAGACGCAGCTCCTTCGGCATTTTCTTATCGTTCGGGAGCACGTAGATGCTCGTGTCGGTCGGCGGCGTCAACGAGAAGCGGCGAATCTCCAGCGTGACGAGCGCTTTCGCTTCGTCTCCCGGCGCGATGTAGGGCATCGAGACGAGCATCTGCTTCACCGTGCCCCCGAGCGTACGATACTCCGTCTTCTGCACCGCCGGCGACATCTCTTCGCTGACGATCTGCACGCTCTGCTCCGGCCAGTTGATCGGCACCGGTGCCGTGGCGTAGATGCCTTGGCAAGCGCCCCCCTGCGCCGTGACCGTCATGCCGATCTGATAACGCTGCGTCAACTCTTTTGCGAGCTGCGGTCCTTTGCCGTCGGGAGCGGGCCCGAACTGAGTGCTCGGTGCCACGCCGAACTGCGACGGAGCCGCAGTGCCGCCGGTTGCGGCTTGCGGCGCGCTATTGACGCCGAACCCCTGCGCGCGAGCCGGACTCTCGAACGCCACACCAGCGCTAGCGCCGCCGGCGAGGAACAAGAGCCCGACGAAACCGAAGCGGAAAATAGTCACGAGCCGATCTCCCGAGAGAATGTCGGCTTCCTAAATGCCGAAGACAGCGAAAGTCCTTCCTCAGTACCAGTGTAACTCACGCTTTCCAGAGCGTAGGCATGAGAAACGGATCGCCGCAGCAAGTGCTGGCGATCAGAAGACTTATCGGCCGTACGGAGCCGCGAATTTACGAGTTCGACCTGCCGGCAGCGACTACGCGGCGTTACTTCCCCGTCAGGCCGGCGTCCGTCGGAACGACGAAACGCTCGTTTTCGAGTTGCTGCTCGCCGTCCCAACGGTAGGCGCACAGCGTGCCTCCTTTCGCCATGCCGTAGTCTAAGCAAGCGACGTTCGGCGCTAAGATCGTGGGCCGGCCCTTCAGCGCGTAGTGGCCGATGAAGACCGGCTTCGCCGTCGGCGCATACGGCTGTGCTTCCGCCGCGAGCGATGCATCGAGCGGCAGATCGCAATCGATTTCATTCGTCAAGGCATAGCTGCGATACGTGTGGCCGCGCGGCGAAAGATACCAGCGGATGCGCGTCTGCTTTCGCACGATCCCCTGATCGTCTTGAAACGTCATCCCGCCCGGCAACGCGAAGTATTTCCCTTTGAGCACGGTCTCGACCGGGCCATACAACGGCCCCTCGAAGGGAAACGCGGCCTGTAGGAAATCGTCCGAGAGCGGCTTTCCTTGTTCATGTGCGAGCCCGATCGAGGCTATCGCCCGTTCGTCCCAGCAGGCATGCACGACGCGCAACCCTGCGAGCTCGAGCCAGAGAGGCAAGGTCCGAAACCATTGCAGATAGTCGGCGAGCTCCTGCGGCTTCAACTGCGCGAGCGTGGCTGCATGTTGCTTCGTGTTCTTTGCGTTGCGGCGGCGCAAGAATTCCCCCGGCCGCGCGCGATCTTCCGTCGCATAAGCGATCGCGTTGAGTTCATGATTGCCGAGCACGGCCAAGGCCGCTCCCGCTTCCACCATCGGCCGTGCGATATCGAGGGTCTCGCGAATCTTCGGTCCACGATCGATGAAGTCGCCGAGGAAGATCGCCTTCCGTTCGGGATGGCGATAAACTCCGCGCACGGGGCGATAGCCAAGCGTTTCTAAGAGCCGCACAAGCTCGTCCGCATGACCGTGGATATCGCCGATGAGGTCGTACATGCGGTTGGCGTTACCAACCCGCCCGAATGCCGAGTGCGACGGCCGGATCGACCATCACGGCCGTCGCCATGTGAATCGCTTGCGCGCCGGCAACGAGATAGCGCCGGGCATCTTCGGCCGAGAACGTGCCGCCGACGCCGATCAAAAACGGCGGCTTGATCCCTTGATGCAAATAACGCTGCGTCACGACTTGGCGCAGCATCCGCGTCTGCCGGAGCGAAGGCTCAAGCACCGCGGCGCCGCAGATTCCGCGCGGCTTGCCGTCGAACAGCGAGCGTCCTTCGGCGTCGACGACCGGCGCCGCGACGCTGTTGGTCATCGCGAGGCCGTCGATGGTGGAGCCGAGTGCGGCGACCAGCGATTCCGCTTCCGCCGAGTCGCGGATGTGGCCGATCTTCACGACGAACGGCGTCTTGCCGATCGCCTCGCGCACGCGCTCGGCGCAGAGAGCAGCGTCGCCGGGAGTTTGATAGAGCTGACCATCGGTCGTGCAGACGTTCGGGCAAGAAAAATTCGTTTCGACGACGTCCGCTCCGCTCTCCACCGCCCAACGGGCACACCGCGCATAATCGTCGGCCAAGTCCTCGATCGTCCAGCCCGGTTGCTCGCTGGCTACGACGGAAACGACCAGCACTTTCTCACGCGGCAGGCGCTTGCGCGTCTCTTCGACATCGGCCCGCCACACGCTCGGCGGCTTCGACGGCATGCCGAACGAAACGGCCCAAGTGCCGAGCATCGTCGGCGAAGCGGCGACGTGCGGCTCGTCGCCGGTCATCGTCTCGCAGCGGACGGGAACGAGATTCGGCAGCGGAAAACAAGCCCGTTCGACGCTCCGCACGGTCTTATAAGTCAGCACATCGAAGCCGAGGCGCGCGTAATAACGCAACCAACGACCGTTGAGCAAGGGCCCGGCCGCGATCCCGAGCGGCGAAGAAACCGGCAGGCTGCAAAACTCCCAAGAGCCTGGGATCGAAGGAACGTCGAAAGGATCGCGCGTGTCGCCGAGCTGCGCAGCCGACGAATGCGGGGCCGCGACGAATTCCTCCGGTGCGTGCTCGTAATTCCACTCGTAAGATTGCCGAGCATCGTAGCGCGGCAAGCTTGCGAACGGCGCATCGTTTGGCGAGGGGGTGGAACTATCGGACATGAACGCTTCCGATCCGAGACCGTTAATCGAGGCCGTACTTCCTGAGTTTACTGAAGAACGTGCTGCGGGGAATTCCCAGCATCCGCGCCGCTTCGGCTTTGTTGCCCCGTGCGCGAACCAGCGCTTCGGAAAGTCGTTCGCGCTCGAAATGGTCGAGGTCGTCACCGAGCGCCGTCGGCGCGGAAGCGACGGCGCTCTCGACCACGACGGTGCGCGCGATCCGGCCCGAGGCGACGACGTCGCGACGAACGGGAAGGCGATTCTTCGGCTCGGCGTGTGCTTTCCGCACGGCATCGAGAATTTCAGGAGGCAAGTCGGCGACACCGATCTCGTCGCTCTCCGAGAGGACGACGGCTCGTTCGATGGCGTTTTCCAATTGCCGGATGTTGCCGGGCCAAGCGTAGTTCGTCAGCACTTCGAGCGCTTGCTCTTCGATGCTTGCCGGCGGCTTGCCGGCTTGCTTGGCGTAACCGCGCAAGAAGTGCAGAGCGAGCTCGAAAATATCGTCGCGACGTTCCCTTAGCGACGGGCAACGGAGGCTGATGACGTTCAACCGGTAGAATAAATCTTCGCGGAATTTGCCGACCCGAATGAACTCTTCGAGGTTTTGATGCGTCGCGGCGATGAGCCGCACGTCGACCGCTTGCGTTTGCACGCCGCCGACGCGCTCGAACGTCCGCTCTTGCAAGACGCGGAGGAGTTTCGTTTGAGTCTCGAGGCTGATGTCGCCGATTTCGTCGAGGAACAGCGTGCCGCCGTCGGCGAGCTCGAAGCGGCCTGCCTTGTCGCGATCGGCTCCGGTGAACGCCCCTTTGACGTGACCGAATAGTTCGCTTTCCAAAAGCCCGCTCGAGAGGGCCGCACAATGCACGACGATGAACGGCTTGTTCGCGCGCGGGCTGTTGCGATGAATCGCGCGCGCCAGCAATTCCTTCCCGGTTCCGCTTTCGCCGCGCACGAGAACCGACGCCGGACTGAGCGCTACTTTCGCCGCCTTTTCGAGCAATTCGCGCACCACCGGGCTCGCACCGAGAATCTCGCTGCGCCAAGGCTCCGGCTCGCGCTCGCCGCGCGGCTTCGGTTCGCGGTGTATGTCGACGGCCCGATCCCCTTCGCCGCGGCTGAGCAGCTCCCCTTGGAGAAACATGATCCGTCGCTGCTGCTCCGAGATCTTATCGACTTTCGATTGCAGCTCTTCTTTGAGCGTGAGAATCGTGCGATGGCCCTGGGCCGTGCTGAGCGCGAGCGTCGTCGTACGCGCGAGCGTGCTGACGAAGTTTTGGTCTTCCGGCGTGTAAGGATCGCCGTCGAGGCGGGGGCCGAAGAACGCCGCCCCGATGAGAGCCCCTTCGAGTTCCAAGAGGAACCCTAACTCGGCACCGAAGGCATGCAGCTCGCGCGCGCCGACGCTGACCGCCGCGCGCTTCAAGGTGCCGGAGATCGCCAACTCGGCGATCAACGGATGCTCCGGCTTGAGATACTTCGGCGCGGAGGGCCAGCCGACGTGATCGGCGACGGAGAAGCCGTCGTCATCGAGGTTGCGTAGATAAACGATCCCTCGTTCCGCGCCGATGGTGTCGCGAGCACCTTGCAATAACTGCCGCGCCAGTTGCGCCGGCTCGACCAGTCGATCGACGGCCGCGCCAAGTTGGCGAACGGCTTTGTCGAGGCGATATTTCTCGCGAAAGAAATTCCGATCGAGCGACTTTTGAAACCGATCGCGAATCCAGCCGAGGAACACGACGATGACCATCGCCGTGAGGCCGGCGGCTAGCGCATTCTCCCAGCGAAAGTAGAACTCGCCGACTAGGGCCGTCGCGAGGCCGACCGTCGCGCAGAACAGGAACGTCGCTACGGAGCTGATGCCGACGTACAAGATGCCGCGGTTCACTACGCGACCGACCTGCATCAGCTTATAGCGCGTGATGCTCAGGCCGTACGCCGTCGTGAACAGCAGGCTCGTGATGTAGACCATCAACTTCGGCATCGGGCCGAAGGCGAACTCGGCACGGTCGTTGAGTGCGGTGCGAAGCAGATAGCCGACGGGGCCCATCGTGAGCATCACCGCGGCCAACAGCCCTTGCACTTGTTGCCGCTCCTGCGTCGTCCGACCGCGCAAAAAGCGATAGATCAGCACCCCGAAACCGACGAGATACATCCCGACCGAGGCTGCGAGATAGCCGTAGATGGTGCCCGCGAGTTTACCTAACAGGCCCGCCAGTTCTACGGCCGATGAAGGATCGTAGTAGAGACGATCGATGAGCCAGATCTGATAAAAGAGAAACAACATCCATACGCCGGGCACGGCGTAAATGACGATCGTCGAGATGCGCGGACGAGCACGAATGATCCCGAGCGGCCGGGGAAACATCGCGAAGAAGTGCAACGTCATCGGCGCGAGCAGCATCGCGCAAAAGACGAACGGATAAGCCAAGGCTTTCGAGCCGATCAAGTTCGGCCAATGAAACGCTCCCATGAACGTCACGGCGTTGACCGTGCATAGGAGGAAGAAGAGCACGGCCGAGCCATCGCCGGGACGCTTCCATACGACCGTCGCCCCGATCACGAAGATTCCCATCTCCAAGAGGAACCAGCCGAACGAAATTCCGACCGCCGCCGTGGAGCTCGGAAGGAGCAGAAGCCAGTCGGTCTTCTGTGTTTTTTCGGCGGCGCTGAAATAGTCGACCCGCACCCAGCGTTGATCGCCGATATCGGCGACGACGGCATCCGTCGGCAAGCTTGCCAGCGCTTCGACCGAATTCAAGTGCGGGACGTTTTCATGGATCGCACTCGGAGAGGCTTGATCGAACAAGTCTTGCAGATGGAGCGCGCTGGGAACCTCGCGGCCGGCCACGCGATATAAGAGGTCGCCGTTTCGAGGCCCGAGGCCGACGGCCGACAGAGCCTGCTCCGACCAGCCCACGAGCGTGCTTTTCTCGTCGGCAACGGGCGCCGAGGCGTTGGAGAAGAGCCCGCGCAGGCCGAGGTCCCAGCCGGTCTGAACGTGGTAGAGCACGCTCAAGCAGTAGAGAATCACGAGCGGAGTCGTGACGTAGAGCAAGACTTTACGAAGCGTATTCATCTCACGCAATCTCAACAATGCGGCTAGATTCACAGCGCCGAAACGTCGAATTATCGGCGCTCGACAGTAGCATTGAAGCCGTTTGGTCGCCGAATTGCAAGCGCCGAACGAAAATCGTCGAACTACCCGAATCGACAAAAAGGTAATTCTGAAAGAGAGTTACAGCGCCCGAATTATTTTAGTTCGAGCGAAATAGCGAACGGCATAAGCTTTGCTTCTAATCTGGATCGAAACCCTTCGCTACCCAACGCCCACAGGCAACTTGGCTCGGCGGTTTCGGCTCAACAGTTCCCATATCGGACGCACCGGCTCTACCCAAGCCGGCTGTGTCGCTTCTCCCGAGCCGTGCCGGCACCCGCCTAGCCAACTGTGGGTTTTTTATGCGCGGGGTTTTTTATTGCGCTGCCGGGAACGAGGTCGCAAGCGCTGCGGATCGTAAGCCTGATCGCCGGAGCTAGGTCGCGAGGTCGTGGAGGCGGAAATGGAATTTTCCGAGCTTCCCGCCGTAGTTTCCAGCACCGATCGCGGCGACTTCGTCGCCGGCCGCAGCCTGCATGGCCGACTGCATGGCGCGACGAACCGCCGCTTCGTCTTCTCCGTCGATCACGATCTCGTAGGCGTAATGGGCCTCGGGATGCAGAAGCGTCGTGCCGACGTTGCCGCGCAGCGTCGGGCAATAAACGTCGGCCGTCGAGGCGGCTAGGCCTTTATACACGGAGCCGACTTTGCTCCCGCTCCGGGCGATGCCGCCGGGAAACGGCGTGATGACGCCAGGCATCTCGGCGAGGGCTTCGGCGGCACGGCGGGCCGCGGCCAGCGCTCCTGCGAAGGTTCGGCCGTGAAAAATGAGATTGCCCCCTGCGATCCCCTTATTCACGCCGAGCCGCTCTTCGACGAGAAACTCGCCGTCCATGACCGGGATGCGCCAATAACGACGGCCGTTCAAACGCTTGCTTTTTTGGAACCCGTCGCCGAAGAAGCGGAGATGCTTCCCGAGCGCAAGTTTTTCTTCGCCCGCCGGCAAACCATCGTAGACGGCCGTCGTCGGGCAGGTCATCAGGCATTGGCCGGTGCGGTTGGGAATCGCTTTCGCCAGCGCTTCCGTGGAGAAACCAAATGCCAGCAGCGACACGCCCGGCCGGCCGTCGGGCGTGGCGGTCGTTGCGAGATGTCGTTCGACGCCGATCTCGGCATCGCACGCGATCACGCTGCTGGCGTAGCCGCTAAAGGCGCGCACCGCCGCGTCGAGCCAATAGTCGTCGTGTGCCGTAACGATCAGCCGCGTGTAGCGCATCCGAAACGCTTCGGCGAACGTATCGATGATTTCCGTCGTTCCGATTCTCACCCGCACCGACTCCCCACATGCGTTCGCGCTTGCGAATCCGATTCCGAGGCGTCGTCATCCTGACTCACGCGAGGAGTAAAATCCAGAGGATCATCGCCCGGGCAGGCGCATCGAGCGCGCCTCGGCAGGGCGCTCCGAGGAAGAGTCGGTGTTCGGCCGGCGTTCGTTCGGCCCACCGCGGTCGAACATTCGGCTTCGATCGAGCGGACCTTCGTGCGACGAACTCGGCCGGCGATCGCGTCCGGGTCCGAACTTCGCATCGCGCACGCGACAAAGCCGACAGGGCATATAGACGGTTCCGCCGCAGGTCGGGCAGCGGGCCGGAGGGCCGAGATCGGCGTCGAGCGGTTCTTCGCGCCGCGGCACACGCTCGTTGCGGCGATTCATCGAGATCGCCGTGATCGTTCCGCGGCTGATTCCGGTTTGCTTCGAGATGGCCCGTTGCGATAGTTTTCCTTCCGCCAGCAGACGACGAATTTCTTCGACCACGATGTTGGAGAGCATGGCGTGAGTCCTCGCAGCTAAGGCCGTCATGGCACCGGTTTCAGCGAAGAAACTCGATGGGAAGACGTGTACAAATGATCACGTCTACGGCATGAATATAGGCCACGCTCGGCCCAATATCTAACTGTGGAAACGCACAAGATGTGGTGTAGCGAGAGACCCGAAACGCAACCTGCATCGCCGCAAAAATCCTCGACGATTCTCTCGAAACACGCCGATTTTACTTGCGAAGAATAGGCCGCGGCCGCGGCTCGTATCGGGCTCTTCGGCATTCGCCGGCGCTAAGGAATGCGCGCGTTCCATTCGGGGTCGGAATATTTCTGCGCGGCGAGAGTACGCGCCTCGGCGAGAAGCTCGACACATAGATGCGGCGCATATTCGTTCGCGGCACCGAACTCTTCGACGAGCCCCGCGATCAGCATCTCGCGCCCGATCGGCAGGTTGCCGACGAACTCCAAGTGGTTGCGCGCCGCACGATACTCCGGTTGTCGAGGCGCATAAGCGAGCAGAGTCGCCAGGGTTGCGAGCGGAAAATCATAGAGGAGCGTTCCGTGGTAGAGCATGTGGTTGCGACGACAACGCAAACTATTGCCGGAGAATTTACGCTCGGCGAGCGCGAGGTCGCTCGTGCCGCGCCGTTCCGCCTGCGGCACATGGCGACGAACGGCGCGCAACACCCCTTCGAGCACGAAGCGATGAGCCACATCGATGGCGCGTAGCTCGGGCCGAGAAACGTAGCTCAACACTACCGAGTACATCAGACAACCGGTCCCCATCACGACCGCCGCGCCCCCGCTGGTGCGTCGCAAGATCGGCACTCCTTGCCGCGCACATTCCTGCACGTCGACTTCCGACGACAGCGACGACGAGCGACCGATCACGACCGTCGTTTGGCGCGGTTCCCAAAGCCGTAGCACTTCAAGCTCCGACGGCGATTCGCCCTGCTCGGCCAGTCGCTCCGCTCGATCCAGCAACGCCTCATCGAGCGCCAGGTCTTCGGCCGGGGTCGGGCAGGTGTGCGCGAATAGATACATCGTGAGCAAGCTTAGGTAAGGGAAGGCGATTCGACTCTCGCTTGAGCAAGGCAAAGTCTATCTTCATCGACGCTCGCGATGCGGCAAAGCCCCCTGGCGAACACCGACCGGTCGGCTCGCAGCATCAGCGCTTTCTTCGAAAAAACGGGATAAAACCGTACTGTTTCGCATCGTGAACGCTTCCTGAGCCGCAGCGGGCTCCTCGTCGTCGGACCTCGTTTCGACTAAAATGCGTTATGCATCGAGCGTGAAACACCTTCGTTTCGCGTGTCGGAATTCGCCGCGTCTTTCCCTTTGTCGAGCTGCGCCACGCATGTCGTCCGAGCGATCTGAAACTCCCCGTCCCTTGGCCCCGAACGACGTGCTCCCGCCGGTCGAGCCGCCGAGCGCCGGCTTCATCGTCCAGTTGTTCGTCATTCCCGCGGCGATCGTGGCGATCATCATCGCCGTCTGGGCCACGTTCAACTGGCTCGCCCATATGGGAAGCGATCCGCGCAACTATGTCGAGGCGATGAAGCGCAACAATGAAGGTCGCTGGCAAGAAGCGGTGAATCTGGCGAACGAATTGAATCGGGCCGGCAACGAAGAGCTGCGCAAAGACCCGAAGCTGCTCAAAGACCTAGCCGATTTGTTCGACACCGAGATCGACGCCGGCGGCATGGACGATAAGCCGGTCAGCTTTCGGGTTTACTTGGCTCGGGCCGTCGGCGAGTTCCACTTGCCCGAGTCGTTGCCGCCGCTCATCAAAGCGGCCAAGACGAATCGTGACGATCGGGAGCGCGATGTGCGCCTCGCCGCACTGCAAGCGATCGCGCGCTTAGTCCCCCACATTCCGCAAGCGAAGCCGCAAGCCGATCCGGCACTTAACGATGTTTTGGCACAGGCAGCGAAAGACCAAGATTCCGTCGTCCGATATCATGCGGCCTACACGCTCGGTGTGTTGGGGGGCGTCGATGCGTTGCGCCAGTTGGAAGTTCTTCTGGGCGATGCCAACGTCGATGTGCGCATGAACGCCGCCGTCGGACTGGCGCGGCATGGTGTTGCCGCGTGCGTTCCGGAGCTAGCGAAGATTCTCGACCCGAGCGAAACGGCCGGCATGCTCGCCGAGCAAAACGAAAAGGCTCGCGAAGGAAAACAGTTCACCATGATCGCCAACGGGCTCGCCGCCGCGCTGCAATTTCACGTGAAGAACCCGACGGCCGACGTGAAGCCTTTGATCGCAGGCATCGACAAGTTGCTCGCCACGAACCCGCAAACGAACCTGAAGCTCGAAGCCGAAGACGTGCGGCGGAAGTTGCTCGCTACGGCCGCCGCCGCCGCGCCTGCCCCGTAGAGCAACGTATGGTCGACAGGCTCACGACCGAAGAACGAAGCCGGCTGATGAGCGCCGTGCGCGGGCGCGATACCTCGCCGGAGTTGGCCGTGCGGCGACTCGCAACCTCGTTCGGCTTTCGCTATCGACTCCACTCGAAAAAGCTGCCCGGTCGGCCCGACTTGGTGTTCCCCGGTTTGCGGAAAGCCGTGTTCGTCCACGGCTGCTTCTGGCACCGGCATCGCTGTCGCCGAGGCCGCTCGATGCCCGCGACGCGCATTCCGTTTTGGACGGAGAAGTTCACTCGCAATGTCGAGCGCGACGCCGCCGTTCGTAAGCAACTTCGCCGCGCAGGGTGGCAAGTGCTCATCGTGTGGGAATGCAAGCTCACTCCGAAGAACATCGCGCAAACCGCCGAGAGGTTGAAAGCATTTTTGACGGCAAAATGAGAAAGCAGTCTCGGGTTTTTCAATAGCCCTAGATGCATATCTGGGGACACAGCCGTGATCGTAGCTCGCAGCCATCCGTGGCGGACGGCACGTGGAACGTGCCTGCTACTATACGCGGATCGCGACCGTCGTCATTTCGGCGCGGGCCATTGCAAATGTCTGTGCAGAAAATCAAACGTGCCGACCGCGTGGATTTCATGAGGGCCGTCGAAGTATTCGATCTCGGTTTGCTCGGGAATCTTGAGATCGGCGTAGAGTAGTCGGATTTTGCCGTATTCGTAGCCGACCCATTCGTCGATACCGACGCCGTCGCGATGGCCGCGCTCGACCATAAACGGCCGAGGCGCAATCAAGTACGCCATCTCGGCGTAGTTGAACGTGTGACCCAGATCGAATTCGAACATTTCGTATTCGGTGGTCCCCATATAACTGAACGGATCACGCACGCTCGTACATTTCCGAATCCACTCGTTGAAGTCGCCCGAGCAGATCGACAAACAATAGCGCTCGACCAGCGCCGGCACGCGCATCGCCGTCTTGCCGCCGTACGACAGGCCGTAGAAGCCGATCCGCTCGGCATCGACGAACCCTAGCGACGCGAGCCAGTTCGTGATCTGCTCATGCTGCGGAACGATCACCGACCAGAGCGTCTGCTTCAGCGGATAAAGCTTCCGCACGAGTTGGCGAAAGTGGTGCTTCCCCAAGTACGGATTCTGCGGCGAGAACGCAACGAAGCCTCGCTCGGCCAAGTGATGCGCGAAGCGATGGTAGTAGCGCTCGCCGCTGCCGCCGGCATCGATCGTATCGCGCGGCCGACCTTCGAGCCCATGCTGACATACGACGACGGGCCGGCGTTCGCCCGATTTCAAACCTTTAGGCACCAGCAGCACGCCGTATGCAAACACGTTCGCCTCAGGTTTCTCCGGATCGTTGTCGAATACATCGAGCACGACTTCGTAGCCCACGTATTTCGGCGTGTCGTAGATTTGTCGCGTGCGCGCGTTCGGCGGCAAGAGCGGCAGTTCGATCTTGCCGAGTACCTCTTCGTATAAATGTTTCCGATACGGCCCGAGCGAAGCTTTCCACTTCTCCGGATCGCGCGCGGCGTGGTCGGCATTCTTCCAGTAGTCTTTGCGAACGTACTCGCTTTCGCGAACGAAGGCCTGCGTCTGCTCGACGAGTTGATGGACGTAACGCCCTTGCCAATGCTCGGGCTTGTGCCGACTTCCGAACGCAGACTCGCTCGGCCTCGGCGGTGGGTTCGGGATCTTGTCGTCGCCGTAGGCCGCGACGAGCTCGGCGATGAATGCGTCGCTCCAGGGGGCTTGGTCGGCCGCATCGCCGGCGACGAGCTTCACTTGGTTCGCAAATGCCGGATGACCTTCCGTAAGCTTTAAGGCCCTGGCGATCTCGGCTTTCACATCGCCGATCGCCGGCGTCGTCAAAGTGCCGGGCGTGATTCGAGTCACGTCTACTTTGCCGTCGCTGGGAATCTTGATCTTCGGCGCTCGCGAGGCTTCGACGATCAATTGATTCGGCGCGATCATCGCGGCCAACTCGGCGTCGCCGAATTCGTCGAGCAAGCCCCAGACGTTCCGGTAGATCGGCTCTTGCCACAACTGCTCGCGCGGCCCGAAGTAGCCGCTGACGCCGACGACTTGGATGCGCGGATCGAGCGCGGCCGCATAAAGTGCGAGGAGGCCTCCTTCGCCGTATCCCGCGATCGCAACGCTCGTAATTCTCCCGTCGACCGCTTTATCGCCGTGTAGTTCCGTCAGGATGCGAATCAGATCGAGCTCGTATCCGATCACATGGCGTCCCATTTCGAACGCTTGACGATAAATGAACTCGCGATGCGGCTGCGGTGTTTTCCTTGCGCCGTTCACCAATGTCGAGTGCTCGTGATTCCGATCGATCAACCGAGGAACGACCACATGAAATCCCGCCGCGACGAACCGTCGTGCGACCGCGCGCTCGTCCGGTGCATTTTCATCGAAGCCTATGAACGACTCGGGCGTTTGATCGGCGTCGGGAAGCAAGATGATCGTCGGGGAGTTGCGAAGCGGTTTGTCGGGATACAGTTCATACACGTCCGCTTCAAAGCCCGTGGCGACTGCGACGACGCTGTGAACCAGCTTAAATCCCGGACCATAGTTCTCACCTTGCTCTACCGAGACTTCGTTCTTATCGCGCAGTTCTTTTTTCGCCGGGTCGCCGAACCCGAGATACTTCGCTAATCGCGCACGATTCGACTCCATGCTTTTCACATAGGCCGTGGGGCTGGAGAAGTCGCGCTGCCAATGACGAGCGCGGCGTTCGACGCTCGCCGCCGTTTCGCGATCGGCAAAGCTGTGGAGATCGTCGACCATGCGCAGCGAGATGTCTCCTTGCCACACCAGCGGTTGCGTGCCGGGAAGCGGCGCAGCAGCTTGGCCGAACGTCGTCGCCGTGAACGACGCATACAACAACGCATAACCGACCCCCAGTGCGATCGTGCGAACGACTGAGAGACGCGATCGGAGAGCGAGCATGAAAAGTTGCTCCGTGGCGGGCGAGGGCATAGCATGGCGGGATCGAACTCGCCCACGATACACCGCGCCGCGGCGCGGCACAACTTTTCAGCCCGACACAACCATTCGGCTAGGAGCGATCCATGCAATGTTGCGACCTGAGGCAACGGATTCTCATGTCGGTGCTGATCTTGTCGGCCGTGGGTTGCGAGCGCGATGTCTACGACCTGCGCTTGGAACCGGCCGACAAAGGGCTGGTGCGCACGCTAACCGTGTGGCGTGAAAGCGAAGCGCCGGCGGCTTCGACGGCGCCGGAAAACGTGAAACCGAATAAGCCGCATAAGCCCGAGCAGTTGAAACGGCTCGGCGAGTTGTATCCCGAGCGAGTAACCGGCGATGCCGATATTCGGCAGACGTTTCGCGGGACGTTCACGAAGAAGATGCCGGTCGATTTCGGCGGCTCGGGCACTTACGAAATGCTCGACTCCCCGCTCGGCTCGGCCCATTGGTACTTGGAGCGTTTTCGAGGCAACGACGATCTCGACGGGCAACTCTACGATCGCCGCACCGCCGCCGATCGCGTGACCGACCTGACGGTCGCTTGGTTCGACGAACGCTTGAAGGATTCCCAGCACCGCGAGCCCGTCCACCGCCTCTTGCATCAAGAATTCCGTCAAGATCTGCGCAACATCTCGATCTTTTTTTCGATGGCGCCGGCGCGGCACGAGCCCGAGGCGACGAACGAAAACGAACGAACCGGTTCCGAGACGAAACTCGTTCCGCACGATCATCCGTTGCTGCGCGTGGGACAGTATTGCATCGAGCAGGGATATTTCACCTCCGGCGAGTTGACGGCGCTCATCGCGCAAGATTCGAACCGCGAAATGGAAATCCTGCGGCTCGTACGTCGCCTGCTCGGCAAGAACTGCAAGCTCGACGCGACCGAGGCGGACAAGGAGTTTGCGTTTCTCGCACCGACGGACGAGTTCGCCGAGTCGTGGCGCACGCTGCTAAAAACGACGCCCGAATATGCCCGTCTGTTGAATGCTTGGAAGAAGCTGAAAAAGCCCGACGAGGAAAAACCGGAGCCGTTTCAAGTTTTGGAAGAACTCATGACTCCGACGATCGCCGGACCGGGCTTCTTGGAAACGGGAGACGACTTGCGATTGCAACTCCGCATTCCAGCGCGGCCTTACCTGACGAACGGCGCGTTCGACGTCGATGAATCGGTCGTCCGTTGGCGCGGAGCGTTGAACTCCCCGAGCTTGGGGTTGCCGATGCTCTGCATGGCTTCGTGGTCGGTGCCGAATGAGAAGTTTCAAGTCGCGCATTTCGGCAGCGTGGCGTTGAAGGGAGAAGCGCTCGCTTCGTTCGTCGCGTTGTATGGAACGCTGGCCCCGGCGCATCAAGCGGAATTCGTTAAGCACCTTAACGCCTTGGAGCCGGGAGATGCCCTGCGCGGACGGGCCCGCGACTTCGCCCTCGTCGAGCGGGCCGACGCCGCGACCATGGCCACGATCGACCGATTAGGGGAATTATTGGCCGAAAACCTGTAATTTGCCTCCGGAATTTGCCTCTCGAAGGTTTTCGACATACGTTTTCGATTGAACACCGCGCATGTAGGCGGAACTGATCGTAGTGCCGTGATTTAACCTCTTTTCGAGGCCTGAGCATGCCCTGCACTCTGCAAAGCGACGTCGAGTTTTATTCGATGGTCCATGAGATGAAGCGGACCGCCGACGCGACTTCGCAAGCCAATTCATGCCGTCGCGAGCGATCGCGGATTCCGTTTCATTGCAAGCAATGGATCGCTCCGATGCTCGGCAGCGCGGTCCCCGGCGATGCGGAGTTCATCGAGGTGGGATGCCGCGATATCTCCACTGCCGGCTTCTCTTATATCAATGCCGAAGTACCGGAATCGAACGTGCTTTCCGTACGGCTCGGCAAGACCGGCGCCTGGATTTACCTCACGGCGGAAGTCATCCGTTGCGAGAGCACCGCGCTGGGCGAGGGAGACGGCTACCTGATGGGCTGCAAATTCATCGGCCGTAGTCCGATCTGATTTCTGCTTCTAGCTATCGCGGCAAGATTTCAGCCGGCCGGCTCTTCGGCCGAGCGACGTGGCGGACTTGACAGTCGTGTCGCGGCGCGTGATCGTGACGAATGCGTTTCACATGCTTTCGATCACGTTCGTTCGCCCCTCGCGCAGTCGGCGCCGCTTCATGGATCGTCGTTCTCACGCCCTGGCGTGTCTGATCTCTTGTTCGATTCTTGCCGCACCGAACCTCGGGCAAGGCCGTGCGTTCGCCGTCGAGCCGACGTCGATCCCAGCCGACGGCATCGACCTGACGAGCACCGCCTCCGAGGCCGTCACGAAGCGCGTGGCCGAGCATGTCCGTCGGCAGCTGGTGCGCTATCGAGCGTTCTTGCCGCCGCGCCTCGAACCGCTACTCGCGAGTCCCACGCGCGAGGTCTCGGCGTCGTCGAGCCTTGAGCGCCGCGAACTTCGGATCCGGCTCTTCGGCACGCTCGAAGCCTATCGGGCCGAAGTCGCTAAGCGGGGGCTGCGCGTCGGCAATCCGGCTTGTTACATCGCCGTAGACCATCTGATTCTGCTCGGCTTCGACGGCGCGAAATTCGACGATATCTTGAGCGCGGCCCAGGAGCGCTCGAAAAAGATCGAAGAGGCGCGCGTCGACACGGCGCTTCGCTTTGCCGCTTCGCAGAAAGAGCAGGAACTCCGCTTCAGACGCGAAAACGTGCCGGACAAAGAGCGGCACGACCTATTGCAACGACAGAATCAAGAGTTTCAACGGTCGAAAGCCGCAGCGAAGCGAGAACGAAAAGAAGCGGACGAGAAAAACGAAAAGCTCTACGACGAGGCCACCGCTCGCCTGCTCGCGCTCGCGGCTCATGAGTTGTTTCACGCCTACGTCGAGAGAGAAGTGTACCCGCGCGAGCATGGAGGCTTACCAGCTTGGCTGGATGAAGGTTTGGCGCAATTCGTCGAAAACGCGCGCTGGCGCAACGAGCTACCGATCGTCGACGCTCCGGCCCCCGAGTTGGTGAAGCGACTGCGCGACGAAGCGAAGAACGGAGAGATTCCGAGCGTCGGTTCGCTGCTCTCGCTGGAAGGGAAGCATTACCTCGCAGGAGTCGCGCAAGGCACCGACGATGTGCGCCGGCGCTACGTGTTCGCCTGGGCCCTGGTTCAGCTTCTAGCGGAAACGAAACGACTCACGCCGCGCGAGTCGCTCGACCGTTATGTCGAGAACCGCAATGCCGATCCCACGACCCGCTTCGCGAGCTTCGTGAAGAAGTCGCCGGCGGAATTCGAAACGGAATGGCGCGCGTATCTCGCCAAGCTCACGCGCTGACGCTCTCAAGACTCCGGAGCGACGTCATTGCTTCGAAGCATCGCTTCGTTCCCAAGCCTCGATTTCGACGAGCAAACGCGTGCGCAGTTCGTTGAGCTTGGCGGTCGAATCGATCTTCTTCCCTTTCTGATCGACGACGTAAAACACATCGACGACCTGATCGACGTATGTGCCGATTTTGGCGACCCCGACGGATAGTTTCATATCGAACAGGGTCCGCGTAATCGTATAGAGCAAGCCTCGTCGATCGGCGGCGAAGATGTCGACGACGGTGTAACGATCCGAGGTGTTGTTGTCGGTCTGCACGCGCGTCGGCAGCGCCGGCAGCGCGGCATTGCGCACCGCTGCGCTTCCCCAAACGCGACGAAACACCGGTCGGCGATTGTGCCGAGGATCGAGCGATTTCACGAGCGCTCGACAAACCTCGTCGGTGCGCGTCGAGGAAGGTTCCGCGGCATAGTCGGGATCCTGTACCCAAAACCGATCGACGATCAACCCCTCATCAAGCGTGTTGATTTCGGCGGAGAGAATTTGCAATCCTTGCGCGGCGAGCGCTCCCGTCAGACGATGAAACACGCCTGGCGCAATGTCTTCATAGGTGCCGATCCAATACTCGGTCGTGTTGCTTTCGGGAAGGTATCGCGCCTGCGCGATCGCTTGACTTCGATCGAGCGTGCGAAGCTTGCCCAAGTCTTCGGCGATCCGCTCCGGGGCTACTCCACGAAGATAACTCGGCGGCAAGCCTGCGATCCGTTTTTCGTACCAAGCCGTATCTTGAGCTGATGCCTGTTTCGATACGGCGGCAAGCGCGCTACGCACCAGGCCGCGTCGTTCGTCGAGCGCCGCGGTCCCGTCGTCGTCCGCTGCGTCGCTCGTCAGCTTGCGGCGCGTCCGGCGATAAAGATCCGCCAACACCTCCGTCTTCCAAGCATTGAGCGTACCGGGCCCGACGGCCGCGGTGTCGCAACACGTCAGCACGAAGAGCATCTGCAACCACTCGGGCGACCCGACATCGACCGCGAACTTGAGCAACACGCGCTCGTCGCTCGTATCGCGGCGAAAAGCCAGATGCGACATCACGAGATGTTTGTGAACCAGAAACTTGAGCGCTTCGCCGTCGGCTTCTTCGATGCCGAGGCGCACGACTGTTTCCGCGGCGATGCGCAAGCCGACTTCGCTATGATCTTCGGCGTAGCCCTTGCCCAAGTCGTGCAACAACAACGCGAGGTGAAGAATGCGTTTTCGCTTCAACCCTTCGTAGGCTTGCCCGAGCACGCCCGTATCGCCGACGAGCGCCGTGGCGTATTCGACGGCGCGAAACGTATGTTCGTCGACCGTGTACTTGTGATACTCGTTGAACTGCAGCAAGCAGCGCGCATGCGCGAACTCGGGAAGAATCTTTTCCAGCGCGCCGACTTCGTGCAGCATTCGCAACAACTCGGGAAGCCGTGCCGAGTGGTCGAGCAATACCAAAAACTTCTCGGCCGTTTTCGGGGTCGGAGTCGCAGGGAGCTTCGGCACCGCCTCGCGAATCGCTTCGATCGTGTCGCGATCGATTGGCTTATCGTAAAGATTCGCGAGCACGCAGAGCCGCAAAATTTCGTCGAGGCCGGTGGATAATTGCGCATGCGCCGAACGACGCAGCCCGATCTGCTGCGGCCCGACCACGAAGTCGCGCTCGAAGCGGTGCGACACCAGCGGGCTCATCATCTTCGACCAGAGCGGCGTTTCACGGGTTCGATCGATGAACCGTGTTGCGATTCCGCTCACGCGACTCGTCAGTCGAAAGTATTGCTGCATGAACTCCTCGACCGGGAGTTGCCCTGCATTGCCGCGAAAGCCGCGCACCGCGGCCAATCGCATTTGCTCCGCCTTGTCGAGTACGTCGCTGCTCTTGCCGGCGTGAAAGTGCATGTCGTTGCGCAGTTGCAACAGAAATTCCCACGCCTCCTGCAGAGCGTCGAAGTCTTCCCGGCTCAAGTCGCCCTGCAACCGTAAGCCGTCGGGCTCGGCCATGCCGTACTTCAAGAAGCCGACCCAACGAACGAACTGGATGTCGCGCAATCCGCCGCGCGAACGCTTGAGGTTCGGTTCCAGGAGATAAACGGTTTCGCCGTACTGATTTCGTTCCTCGCCGCGGGCCGCTTCGACGATCGCGAGCAGCGCATCCGCGCGCCGCATCGTCGCTTTCTTATAGCGATTCTTAAAAGAATCGAACAACTCCGGGCTGCCGCATAGTCGACGCGATTCGATGAGCGACGTGCAGATCGTGGCGTCGTCGCGCGCGGAGTTGCAGGCTTGCGCGATCGTGCGCACCGATTGTCCGAGCTGTAGACCGACGTCGAAGACATCGCGCATCATGCGCTCCGCGAGACGCGCCGTTCGTCGCTGCGCATCGGCGCCCTCGGCGTGCAGCAGCATGAGATCGACGTCGCTGTAGGGAGCGAGATCTTGTCGACCGGTGCCGCCGTGCGCAACCACGCAACAGAGCTTCTCCAAGCCGTCCGGCCCCGCCTCGCCGAGGTCTTCCAGCGCCGCACGATAGAGCTCCAGCACGATCGAGTCGTAAAGCTCGGTCATCGCCCGACAGACTTGAATGCCGGGCGAACCTTTTTCGTGTCGCTGCCGAATGCGCTCGCGACCTTCCGCTAAGCGACGCTTCGAATCGACGACGAGCGGACGCAAGCCGGGAGAAGGAGTCATAGCGAGATCGGGCATGGGGCGAGGTTCGGAAAGGGGCCTATTATCGCAAATGCCGTCCGGCCGGCTACGGCACCTCTCTGTAGCAGGCACGTTCCACGTGCCGTCCGCCGCAAATGACCCGAGGGCTACCGAATCCGACTCCCTCGCCGAACGACGCATGTGGCTACGGCACGTGGAACGTGCCTGCTACTTTTATCGCGGGAGCGGCGTTACCCGACGCGGACGGTAAATCGTGCGGACGTCGACGAACTCCATTCCGGCTCGCCGGGCCGCTTCGATGCCCGGATCGGCATCTTCGTAGACGCGACAGTTCGCCGGCTGCACGCCGATCTTGCGGGCCGACTCCAGAAAAATATCGGGCTCGGGTTTATGCCGCGTGACATCGTCGCTCGTGACCAGCACATCGAACCAATCACGAATGCCGACGATGTTCAACGTTCGTTCGCAAACGCTGCGCGAAGCCCCCGTCGCTACGGCCATCGGCAGTTTGCCGCGATACTCTCGGGCAATGCTCACGATCGGCTCGATCAGCGTGACGTCGGCGAGCCGTTTGAGATAGAGCGTTTCTTTATGCAGTGCGATTTCATCGACATCGATCGGGATGCCCGCTTCGTCGAATAGCGCTTTGGCGACGGTCTTCGTCGGCCAGCCCCCCATCGCGTAGAAGCGATCTTCATCCAGCGTGAGGTTGAAATCGGCGAGCGTTTCGAGCCAAGCCTCGAGGTGGGCGGGCATCGTGTCGACCAACGTTCCGTCGCAATCGAAAATCAATCCGCGCAGTTCCATCATGCTCTCACAAATCGAGTTCGTGGTGTCCGTAAATCGTTGCGCCGTCGACGAGAAGCGACGACGGCCTGCCGCGACACCCCCGAAAGAGCAGCAGACGGCCGGCGAGTTTAAGGGGCATTCTATCGTCGATCGTCGCAGGGGGCCGGCCCGCCGGCGGAGCGAAACGTCTGCTATAACATTTTCGGCGCAAAGCCGCGGATTCGGTTCATTCACGGAGGCTTATCGATGTCGGATTCGGATGCCCATTCGGAAAGCGAGCAATTCGCCTGGCGCGACACCTACTTCGTTTGGTTCATGGCCGCGCGCCGGCCGACGCTCAAGCAACTGCAAACGACGCTCGCCGCCCTGCCCGACCATTATGCGTTGGAACACCCGGAAGCGGATGAGATGGGAAACATCGAGTCGATCACGGTGCTCTCGACGATGGACCGCGCCGCGCTGGAGATTTCTTATCTCGCCGGCGACGATATTCACGAGCAAGCCGAAACATCGGCGGAAGAAATGAAATCGGCCGGCGATTCCGATCCGAAACGCTTGCATCGGCTGGCGATGTGCAACGCTCGTTTCGAGGTGATGCAATTCGAGCGCGTCGACGAATCGAACATGGGAGACGAGGACGACGAAGAGCTAGGCGAAGGTTTCGATCCGAGCATGCTCTTGATCGTGGTGAATGCGCTGACGAAACTGGTCGATGGAATCGGCGTCGATCCGCAGTCGGGCCTGATCGTGTAGATACGAACGAAGAGAACGGCGCATGTTTACTACGGAGCCCATGATGAAGAACGTTCACCGCTCGCCGCAGTTTCTCGTTGTCGTAGGGTTGGCGATGCTCGTCGGTCTGGCTCAGGGAACCGCGGCATGCGGCGATGACGCTGCTCCGAAGCGGTTGCTGTTGCTCGGGCAAAAGCCCGACGGTCATCCTCCCGGCACGCATGAATACATGCGGGGCCAGCGGATCCTCCAGCAGGTGCTGGAGCGTGTGCCCGGGTTGAAAGTCGAGGTCGTGCAAGCCGACGGAGATTGGACCGAGGGGCCGGAGCTGCTCGGCAAGGTCGATGGGGTCGTGCTGTTCGTGTCGGAAGGGGCGAAGTGGATCTCGGCCGATGCGCGCCGTTATGAAGCTTTCGTGAAAGCAGCCCAACGCGGCGCCGGCCTAACCGGCATTCATTGGGGGATCGGCACGAAGGACGCCGCGAACATCGAGCCGTTCGTGAAGTTGTTCGGTGCGTGCCACGGCGGGCCGGATCGGAAGTATCAAGTCGTCGAGACGGAAGTCGCGCTCCCTGTCGCCGAGCATCCGATTTGCGCGGGGCTCAAGCCGTTCCGGATTCACGAAGAGTTCTACTTCGCGCTGAAGCGCCCCACCGACGGGAGCGCGAGATTACTTCCGATCGCGACGATTCGGATCGCCGCCGCCGATCAGCAACCCGAGGAGCAAATGGTCGGCTGGGCATACGATCGGCCCGACCGTGGCCGCTCGTTCGGCTTCACCGGCCTGCACTATCATGAGAACTGGAAGCGCGAAGAATATCGCCGGCTCCTCGCGCAAGGTGTGCTCTGGACGATGAAGCTGCCGCTGCCGAAGACGGGACTCGACGTCAACGTTTCGGAAGAGTTCCTGAAGTAGTCTCGCCGAACGTCACTTCTTCCCGAGCTTCCGCTTCTCTTGAAAAAATCGCGAAAGAATCTCACCGCATTCGCGCCCTAGGACGTCGGAGGCGGTCAGGCAGCGGTGGTTCAAGCGCGGATCGCGCAACAGCTGAAAGAGCGAATCGACCGCGCCGGCTTTAGGGTCGGCCGCGCCGTAAACGACCCACGGCATCCGCGCCTGCACGATCGCACCGGCGCACATCGGGCAAGGCTCGAGCGTGACGTAGAGCAAGCAACCATCGAGCCGCCAACTGCCGAGACTTTGAGCCGCTTGCGTGATCGCGATCATCTCGGCATGCGCGGTCGGGTCGTTCAGCTGCTCGCGCTGGTTATGAGCCGACGCGATCACATCTTCGCCATGCACGATCACGGCTCCGACCGGCACTTCGTCCTCGGCGTAGGCCCGTTCCGCTTCGCGGAGCGCCATGCGCATGAAGTGTTCGTGCGACTCGCGCTCGAAGCGTTCCATGCCGTTCTTAAACTCGTTGCTGGATTCCAAGATCGTGTCGCTTTTTCGGTGTTAAGGTGCGTTGCCGGTCGATTTCGCTGCGGCGACGTAAAGTTGCGTGAAGTCGCCGGCCGAGACGTTGAAATAGATTCGCTTGCTATCCGCGCTGAAGACCGGATGCGGGTCGTTGCGGCGCCACGAACGGGCTCCGTGCGAATTATCGAAGTGGTGCAACAATGCGTAGCGTCCGCCGCGAAGATCGCCGGCCATCACGCCCCACTCGCCGGACTTTCCGCCGATGGAATCGGCAACGCCGTCCGTCGCCATCAGCTTCCCATCGGGACTGATGCAAGGATGCGTGCCGCGCAGGTTCGGAAGATCCGGAATACGGGTCACGGCCATGTCGTTGGTATCGATCAGGATGTTGCCCATTTCGATGATCGTGCGCGAGTCCGGGTGCCAAGCCGGGTGGCCCCACTTCTCGCGCATGGAAATGATCTTGCCGCTTTCGAGATCGAAGACGATGAGCCCTTGCCGCACGCTCGCTCCCTTCGACATGAAATCGTCGCCGCCGTTGCCCGCCGCGATCTTCACGAAGGCTCGCTTCCCATCGGAGCTGATCACCGGGAAGAAGAGCGAAATCCGCTTGTCGCCGAATTGTTTCTTCAACCACGGAGCGTACGCCGTTTCGACGTCGGACACTTTCCCTGCCGTGCGGATCTTACCCGTCGCGGCATCGACGATCTCGAAATCGCGATACGGCCCGGGATTCCAATGGCAGCCGTAGATCGGCAGCGCGTCTCCCGTCGGCCAACCGAATCCTAGTTGCCGATCTTCGGCGACGATCGTTTGTTGGAGCGTCGCGACATCGACGACGACGACGCGCCAACGCTTATCGCGCACTTCATGAAAGGCGACGCGTTTGCCCCCGGAGATCCATTGTTGACAAGCCGCGCGATGCGCATCTTCGACATGGACATCGCGAGCCAACACGGTTTCCGCACCGGTCGCACGATCGAGCATCACGATATCGCCGACGTAGCCGCTCGGCTCTTTCGACGCATAGAAGAGCACACGGCTGCCGTCGGGGCTTTCCGGATTATTGACGTAATAGCTGTGAATCGTATGGCGACCGGCAACCGACGAAACGAGTCGCACTTCCGCCCCCCGCCACGCGGCGACGGGATCATCGGCGCCTTGCGATACGGTTTGCCCCTGAAGCGTCGACCAACCGGATGCGAGCAGCAACAGGCAGGCACACTGCGCGGCTCGGCGTAACGTTCGTGACATAGAGACACCGCGCATCGAAGGCGAGAAATTTTCGGCAACCGGCTTGCATTATGTCCCGCACGGCGAGCATGATCAACGCAGAATCACGAGCACGATCGGCTCGGCATCTCGGTTCGACTGAACGATGCGAAAAGCTCCTTACGAGAAAACTACGATGAAGAAGTTCGCTTGGCTGTTGCTCGGCTGCGTTTTGCTCGGGCCGATTTGTTTCCCTTCCCTTGCTTCGGCCGCCGAGGAAGTGCCGAAAGGGGAGGTCGTGAAATACTCGTTCGATAAGAGCAAGATTTTTCCCGGCACGGTGCGCGATTATTGGATTTACGTTCCCAAGCAATACGATCCGGCCAAGCCTGCCTGTACGTTCGTTTGCCAAGACGGCATCCAATACAAAGCACCCGAGGCGTTCGACAAACTGATTGCTGCCGGCGACATCCCGGTGACGATCGGCGTGTTCATCATGCATGGCCGGGTGAAGGCGACGAGCGATCAAGCCCTGGATCGTTTCAATCGGAGCTACGAGTACGACGGCCTCGGCGACGCCTATGCGCGGTTTCTGCTCGAAGAACTCTTGCCCGAGGTCGAAACGAAGTCGACGGCCGACGGTCGTGCGATTCGCCTCTCGGCCGACGGCAACGACCGCTGCATCGCGGGCAATTCGAGCGGCGCGATCTGCGCCTTCACCGCCGCTTGGGAACGGCCGGATGCTTTCTCACGCGTGTTCAGCGGCATCGGCACGTACGTCGGGCTGCGCGGCGGCAACGAATACTCGACCCTCATTCGCAAGTACGAGCCGAGGCCGATCCGGGTCTTCCTGCAAGACGGCTCGGCCGATCAAAACATCTACGGCGGCGATTGGTGGATGGCGAACCAAGAGATCGAGCGGTCGCTCAAGTTCGCGGGCTATCAAGTCGAACACGTTTGGGGAGACGGCGGTCATAACGGCAAGCACGCCACGGAAATCTTTCCCGATGCCATGCGCACGCTTTGGAAAGGTTGGCCGGAGCGCGTGAAGCCCGGCCTCGGGTCGCCGCAGTTGCAAGAGATTCTGTTGCCGAACGAGCCGTGGCAACTGGTCGCCGAAGGGTACAAATTTACGGAAGGCCCGGCCGTGAATGCGGCCGGCGAAGTCTTCTTCAACGAAGTGCCGAGCAGCACCACCTATAAGATCGACGGCGAAGGAAAAGCCGTGAAGTTCTTGGAGAACACCAACCGAGGCGACGGCCAAGCATTCGGGCCCGATGGTCGACTGTATAGCGTCGCCGGGGGAGCGGAACAGATCATCGCCTACGATGCGGCGGGGAAAGGGACCGTCGTCGCCGAAGGGTTTCGCGGCAACGATCTCGTCGTGCGCCACGACGGCTCGATCTATGTCACCGAGCCGGGCTGGGACGGCAAGTCGCCGAGCAAGATTTGGTACATCGATCCGAAAGGGGAAAAGAAAGTCGTCGATACCGGTCTCAAGTTCTCCAACGGCCTCACCCTCTCCCCGGATCAATCGCTCCTTTACATCGCCGATAGCCGCACGCATTGGGTCTATAGCTACCAGATCGCGACGGATGGAACGCTCGCCTACAAGCAGAAGTATTATCACCTGCATGTGCCCGACACGGCCGACGAAGCGGGTGCCGACGGAGTCGAAGTCGATCGCGACGGTCGGCTGTATGTGGCGACGAAGCTCGGCATCCAAGTCTGCGATCAGGCCGGCCGCGTGAACTGCATTATCCCGGTCCCCAATGGACCAGGCACGATCAGCAAAGTCTCGAACGTAACGTTTGGCGGCCCGAAGTTCGACGTCCTCTACGCGACCTGCGGCGATAAGGTCTTCAAACGGAAAGTGAAGACGCAGGGATCGCCCAGTTGGGCCGCGCCGGTGAAGCCCGCGGCTCCGCGACTGTAAAGTAGCAGGCACGGTCCACGTGCCGTCCGCCATGCGCGCTTGGAAGCAACCGAATCCGACTCTTTCAGGAACTACGCACGTGGCTACGGCACGTGGAACGTGCCTGCTACTTTTCGTCGTGAGGCTCAGCTTCAGGCGACGGTAGCAACTTCGGGGCGACGACCAGCGCCGTCGCAGGGGCGTGCTCCGTTGGGCTTACGTCGGCCTCGTCTTCCGGTTTCGTTCTTGGACCGCGGAGGTCGACGAGATATTGAATGACGTAAAAGAAAACCGGCGTCAGCACGATGCCGAAGATCGTGACGCCGAGCATGCCCGAGAACACGGCGGTGCCGAGCGTGCGACGCATTTCGGCCCCGGCCCCTTCGCCGATCACCAGCGGCACCACGCCGAGAATGAAAGCGAACGACGTCATGACGATCGGTCGCAAGCGCAACCGGCAGGCTTCGAGCGTCGCTTCGCGGAGGCCCATGCCGGCGTCGTGCTTAGCCCGTGCGAACTCGACGATGAGAATCGCGTTCTTACAGGCGAGGCCGACGAGCACGACGAAGCCGATTTGCGTGAAGATGTTGACGTCCATCTTCGCCATGCGCACGCCGAAGATCGAACAGAGCAAGCACATCGGCACGACGAGAATCACGGCGAGCGGCAACGCCCAGCTTTCATATTGCGCCGCGAGCACTAAGAACACCAGCACGACGGCCAGCCCGAACGCGTACATCGCGGTATCGGAGGCGCCGAGTTGCAGCAGCGCCAGTTCGGTCCATTCGCGGCGCATCGAAGGGGCGAGCGTCCGATCGGCGACTTCTTGCATCTTCTCGATCGCTTCGCCGGAACTCGTCCCCGGTGCCGCATCCAGATTGATCGCGGCGGCCGGATAAAGATTGTACCGATAGAGCAACAACGGCCCCTGCGTTTCGCGCGTGTGGGCCAAGGTGCCGAGCGGGACCATGTGTCCTTCCGAGTTGCGGACCTTCAGCAGTTTCAAGTCTTCGATCGAGCCTCGGAACTTCGCATCGGCTTGCAGATTCACTTGCCAAGTCCGGCCGAAACGATTGAAGTCGTTCACGTAGAGCGAGCCGAAATAGATCTGCAGCGTTTCGAACACATCCGACACCGAAACCCCGCGCGACTTCGCCGCGACCCGATCGATATCGAGAAACTGCCATTTGGTATCGGCGCGGAAGCTGGTGAAAAGTCCTTGCAGCTCCGGCGTCGCCGCGCCTTCCTTCACCATGTTCTCGCTGACTTGTTGCAGCGTGGCGAGCCCGAGATCGCTGCGATCTTCGACGACCAATTTGAATCCGCCGGCGGTGCCGAGCCCTTCGATCGCCGGCGCGTGAAACACGCTCGTGTCTCCATCCTGAATCGACGCGAACGCTTCGCGCAGCTTATCGGCGACGACCTCGCCCGACAGGCCGTCTTTCGACCGTTCGTGAAAGTCGGCGAGCATCACGTAGATGGTTCCGAAATTCGGTGCGTTGGCGTTGAGTAAGATCGATTGCCCGGCGATCGCGACGGTGTGGTTCACTCCCGGAACTTGGCGCGCCTTCTCTTCGATCTGCTTAATGACGTCGATCGTTCTCCCCAGCGGCTTCGAGTCGGGCAGCCGCAGATTGACGAGCAGATAGCCTTTGTCTTGCGCGGGAATGAAGCCGGTCGGCGTCGTTTGAAACGAATGATACGTTTCCCAAACGAGAAAGCCGTAGACGGCGAGCAAGATGAGCGACACGCGCAAGCTGAGGCCGACGGCGCGCACATAGCCGCGCGTAAACCAATTGAACGCGATGTTGAACGCCGAGAAGGTCCAGCCGAGGATGCGATTCAAGATTCCGGCTACGAGGAATCCGGCAAATGCTCCGACGAGTGCCGAGCCGGCGCGGAGCGCCATGTCGAACGTTAGAGGTGCGGGAAGCTCTCGCGCCGGAACATACGCGGCCAGCAAGGCCGGAAGATATTCGTAGCCGAGCCAGGCGCCGACGATCCAAAACACCGGCCGGGGCAATGCTTCATGCAAGCCCGCACTGCGCGGACGGAGCAGCAGTACGGAAAGCGCAGGGCTCAACGTCAGCGAGTTAAACGCCGAAATGACCGTCGAGATCGCGATCGTCAGCGCAAACTGTCGAAAGAATTGGCCGACGATGCCGGAGATGAACGCGCAGGGCAAGAACACGGCGCTGAGCACGAGACCGACGGCGATGACCGGCCCGGAAACTTCGTCCATCGCGCGGATCGCGGCATCGCGGGGCGACATGCCTTCTTCGATGTGATGCTCGACCGCCTCGACGACAACGATCGCATCGTCGACGACGATGCCGATCGCCAGTACCAAGCCGAAGAGGGTGAGCGTGTTCAAGCTGAAGCCGGCGGCGATCATGACCGCGAACGTACCGACGACGGCGACCGGTACGGCGACGAGCGGGATGATCGCCGGGCGCCAACCTTGCAGGAAGATCAACACGACGACGGCGACGAGAATCACGGCGTCGCGCAGCGAGTGGAACACTTCGGTGATCGATTCTTCGATGAACGGCGTCGTGTCGTAAACGATCTTATAATCGACCCCCTCGGGAAATCGGCTGCGCAACTCTTCCATCTTTTGCTTCACGAGCTTCGCGGTTTCGAGCGCGTTCGAGCCGGGCAGCTGGTAGACCGAAAGCGCTACCGAAGGCTGACCATCGAGCGTGCAGGCCTGATCGTACGCGAGCGCGCCGAGCTCCGCGCGAGCCACATCGCGCAGCCGAATGAGCCGGCCCTGATCGTCGGACCGGATGACCATCTCTTCGAATTGCACTTCCTCTTGCAGTCGACCGGTCGTGGTCATCGTGTATTGAAACACTTGCCCGTTCGGGGCGGGAGGTTGGCCGATCTGCCCTGCCGCGACTTGCAGGTTCTGTTGTTCGATCGTGTGGGCGACGTCGCCGGCCGTGAGGTTGCGCGAGGCGAGCTTGTTCGGATCGAGCCAGATGCGCATGCTGTAATCGCGCCGGCCGAGGAACGTGATATCGCCGACGCCGGGCAAGCGCGAAAGCTCGTCGCGGAGTTGAATCGTCGCGTAGTTGCTTAGATACAAACTGTCGCGCGAGTTACCCGGCGAGTACAAGTTGACGATCATCAACGTGCTCGGCGATTTCTTTTTCACCATTACGCCGCGCCGCTTCACCAAGTCGGGCAAGATGGCCTGCGCCAAGTTCACGCGATTCTGCACCAACACCTGTGCAAGATTCAAATCGGTGCCGGGCCGGAACGTTACGGTCAACGAATAGTTGCCGTCGTTCGTGCATTGCGACGACATGTACATCATGTCTTCGACGCCGTTGACCTGCTGCTCGATCGGCGCGGCGACCGTATCGGAAACCACCTTCGAGTTGGCCCCCGGATACACGGCCGAAACCTCGACGGTCGGCGGCGTGATTTCGGGATACTGCGTCACCGGGAGCGCGAACATCGCGATCCCGCCCGAGAGCGTGATGACGATCGAAAGCACCGACGCGAAGATCGGCCGGTCGATGAAGAAGCGAGAGAACATGCGGCGGCGTTCCTACGGCGATGTGTGAGTATCGGAGTGCGGATCTTGCGCAGAGTCGTGCGATGCGACGGCGACCAACTCGCGAGATTCGCTTTCGTGTTTCGGTTCCGGCTTGCGCGCCGCTGCGCTGCGCGGCTTCTTGAAGTAGCTCGCTATGCCGCTTGCTCCGGCGACGAGAAAGCGGAGCCGTACGAGATCGAGCAGAAATCGGCCGACGCGCGCGGTTCGAGAGCCGCGAAACCAGCGATGTTCGGCGATCTTTTCGACGAGCACGAAGAAAACGGGAGTGAGGAAGATGCCGAAGAACGTCACGCCGAGCATCCCGCTCAGCACCGCGACTCCGAGCGCACGCCGCATCTCGGCGCCGGCACCATGCGCGGCGACCAACGGAATCACCCCGAGGATGAACGCGAACGAAGTCATGATGATCGGGCGCAAACGAAGGCGGCAAGCGTCGAGAGCCGACTCGTAAAGATCGGCGCCGGCATAATGCTTCGCCTTTGCGAACTCGACGATCAAGATCGCGTTTTTGCAGGCTAAGCCGATGAGCACGACGAAGCCGATTTGCGTGAAGATATTGATGTCGAGCTTGGCCCACGCCACGCCGCCGATCGAACTCAGCACGCACATCGGCACCACTAAGATGACGGCGAGCGGCAAAGCCCAGCTTTCATACAAAGCGGCCAGCACGAGGAACACGAACACGACAGAAGCGCCGAACACTTGCATGCCGGTGTTCTCGGCCATCCGTTCGATAAACGTGATCTCGGTCCATTCCGAAGCGATCGAGCCCGGCAGATCGCGGCCGGCCAATTCTTCCAGCGAGGCGATCGCTTGGCCGGTGCTGAACCCCGTGGCGACGTTGCCGTTGATCGCGGCGGCGGGATACATGTTGTAGCGCGTCAGCACGAGCGGACCGCTGATGAGGCGCACATCGGCCAAGGTGCCGATCGGAACCATCTGACCGTGCGAGTTGCGCACCTTGAGCCTCCGCACGTCTTCCACTTCGTTGCGATACTTCGTATCGGCCTGCACGATCACTTGCCACGTGCGCCCGAAGAGATTGAAGTCGTTCACGTAACGGGAACCGAGATAGCCTTGCAGCGAACCGAACAGATCGGCGAGGTTGACTCCTTCGCTCAAGCATTTTTGTCGATCGACGTCGACGAACAATTGCGGCGAATTTGCATTGAAGACGGTGAACAAACCGGTGAGGCCCGGTGTTTTGTTTCCCGTAGCGATCAACTTATCCGTCGCCGCTTGAAGCCGCGCGAGGCCGTTATCGCCCCGATCTTCGACCATCAGCTTGAACCCACCGGCCCGACCGAGACCGGAAACGGCCGGCGGAGGGAAGACGTTCACCGTAGCGCCGGGGACTTCCGCGGCGTAGCGTTTGCGAAGCGTGGCGAGAATCGAATCGCCCGAGAGCTCCGGAGTGCGGCGGTCCGCAAAGTCTTTCAAGATGATGAACATCGAGCCGAAATTGGAACCGTACGCGCTCAACAAGAACGAATTGCCCGCCACGGAATTCACGTTCTTCACGCCGGGCGTTTCCAGAGCGATCCGTTCGATGTTCGCGATCACATCGCGCGTGCGCACCGAGGCGGAAGAATCCGGGAGTTGCACGCTCGCGAGGAGGTACGAACCATGCGCACGTAGATGTTCGTTCCGAATTGAAAACCCTTGTTGAAGAGTCGGAAGAACCAGCCGATCGTCACATCGGTCAACCAAGTGAGCGGATCCCGTTTCGCGCCGCGCGGCCGGAGCAATAGCGCGGCGAGAGCCGGGCTCAGGGTGAGTGAATTGATAGTGGAGATGATCGTCGAGACGGCGATCGTCAGCGCGAATTGCCGAAAGAACTGCCCGACGATGCCCGACACGAACGCGCAAGGAATGAATACCGCGCTCAGCACCAGCCCGACGGCAAGCACCGGACCGGAGACTTCCTCCATCGCTTTAATCGCGGCGGCTCGGGGCTTCAGGCCGCGTTCGATATGATGCTCGACCGCTTCGACCACGACGATCGCGTCGTCGACGACGATGCCGATCGCCAGGACGAGTCCGAACAGCGTGAGATTGTTTAAGCTGAAGCCGGCGACGGCCATCGCGGCGAAGGTGCCGACGATCGCGACCGGCACGGCGATGAGCGGAATGATCGCCGGACGCCAACCTTGAAGAAATACGAGCACGACGAGCGCGACGAGGATGATCGCATCGCGCAGGGCATTGAAGACTTCATTGACCGACTCGCGAATGAACGGCGTCGTATCGTAGCCGACCGTGTAGTCGACCCCCGGCGGGAAGTCGTGCTTAAGTTCGAGCATCTTCGCTTTGATGCTGTCGGCGGTTGCCAGAGCATTGGCGTTCGGCAGCTGAAAGATCGCGAGACCGACCGTCGGTTTGCCGTCGAAACGATTGTTGATATCCTCGCTGCGCGCCTTGAGTTCGACTTTGCCGATGTCGCGGATTCGGACGAGCCGGCCATCGTGCGTAGCGCGCACGATCACGGCCTCGAAGTCTTCGATCGTGCTGAGGCGTCCTTGCACTTCGATCGGAACTTGAATGCTCGAAGTGCCATCCACCGGCGGCTGACCGATCTGGCCGGCGGCAAGCTGCGCGTTCTGTTCGCGCAAAGCGCCGATCACGTCGGACACGGTCATGCCGCGGCTGGCGAGCTTCTCCGGATCGACCCAGATCCGCATGCTGTAGTCGCGCTGACCGAACACCAGCACCTCGCTGATGCCCGACAGTCGGGCCAACTCGTCTTTAATGTGCAACACCGCGTAGTTGCTGAGATAAAGCTGGTCGTACTGGCCGTTGGGGGAGTTGAGGCTCACGGTCAGCAGGATGTCGGGAGCGCGCTTCTTCGTCACGACGCCGGTCTGCCGCACGACGTCGGGCAGCGCAGGGAGCGCCAAGTTCACGCGGTTCTGCACGAGCACTTGCGCGAGATTCAAATCGACGCCGGTGTTGAACGTCACGGTCAGCGTGTACGAGCCGTCGTTCGTACTTTGCGACGACATGTACAGCATCCCTTCGACGCCGTTCACTTGCTGCTCGAGCGGCGAACCGACCGTTTCCGCAACCGTTTGCGCGCTGGCTCCCGGATAGTTGCAGTCGACTTGCACCGTCGGCGGCGCAATCGAAGGATACTGGGCGATGGAGAGGGTCCAGACCGCGATCGAGCCGGCGATCGTGATGACGATCGAGATTACCGAGGCGAAGATCGGTCGATCGATAAAGAAACGAGAGATCATGCCATTCGCCTATCGTCGACATGGTCGGCCGATCGCGCGACCGTCGTCGGTTTATTCGCCTGCGGGAGTCGCATTCGTTTTTCCCACGGCGACTCGCAGCTTCGCTCCGTTATCGGCGGCGCCGGTTTGCGCCGTAGTGCTTGCAGCCGGCTTCGCGAACTGCGGCACGACTTTCGCGCCGGCCTTGATCCGTTGCAGGCCGTTGACGACGACGCGGTCGGTCGGCTCGAGGCCGTCTTCGACGACCCGACGACCTTCGGTAAGCCACCCGACATGCACGCGACGGTAGACGGCTTCATCTTTCTCATTCACCACGTAAACGAAACGCTCGCCTTGGTCGGTGCCGAGCGATTCTTCGGAGATCAACAGCGCCGGTTGCGGATTGCCGATCGGCACCCGCAGCCGTAAGAAGAGGCCGGCCGAAAGCATTTGACTCGAGTTATCGACGACGGCCCGCACGCGGAGCGTTCCCGTATTCGGATCGACTTGGTTGTCGATGAAGTTGATTTTGCCGCTGAGCGAAAACTTGTCTTCATCGGCCAGCGCGATCTCGACCGGCAGTTGCGACTCTTGCGTCGATTGCAATTGGCCCGACGTAATCAAGCGGCGCAGACGGAGAACCGTTCGCTCGTCGAAGTCGAAGTACACGTACATCGGATTGACGGAGACGATCGTCGTCATCGCCGTCTCATCGGCCCGTACCAAGTTGCCGGGATCGACCATCCGGCGGCTGATGCGACCGGAGATCGGCGAGGTGATTTGCGTGAAGCCGAGATTCAAAGCCGCCAAACGGTTGTTCGCTTGCGCGGCCGCGAGTGCGCCGGCTGCTTCGGCCCGATCGAACTTGATCTGCTCGAACGTCTCTTCGGGAATCGCGACGCTGTCGACGAGTTTCTTGGCGCGATCTTCTTGCAGCTTCAATCTGTCGAGCTTCGCTTGAGCTTGTTCGATGGCGGCTGCCGTACGATCGACTTCCGCGCGATAAGGACGGTCGTCGATCTGGAACAAAGGCGCGCCGGCCACGACGTCTTTGCCGTCGGTGAAGAACACTTTTTCCAGAAACCCACTGACACGGGCACGGATCTCGACCGTTTGTACGGCAGCGGCCCGACCTGTGAACTCTTCATACTCCGTCACCACTTTTTGAATCGGCCGCTCGACCAGGACCTCGGGCGCTTTCGTTGCTGCCGCCGGTGGGGCCGCTTTCTTGCAGCCTGTCGTCATTGATGTTGCCAGCAGCAACGCGCCGAAGATCCAGATCGAGGTTCGCATGACAGGACGATCCAAAGTGAAGTCGGAGTGCGTGGACAAACGGGCGGCAGTCTCGTAGAATGGAGGCAGGTGACTGACTGGTCAGTCATGACGACTTTCATTCTAGGCACCCACCGTAGCGCTATCAATCTCGATTACTCGTTGTCTGGCAAAATCGTAAGCTGAAGTCTTGTAACCAGAAGGGGTTAGCCGGTTACCCAGGCTGCATTTCCCGTTCCCTACTAGAATGACAGACAGCATCTCGAAGGGTTCGACATCGAGTTCGCTTTCATTTTCCAAAGGCTGAGGAAGCTTTGAGTAGTTCCGGCATCAATCCGCTGAAAGTTTCGGAGCCGACGACGATTGCCGCCGTGCCCGAGGAATCGAGCCGGCGTGCCGAGCGAAGGCTGGCGATCGTCGAAGCAGCGGCGAAGCAATTCGCGGCCCACGGCTACAACGACTGCGACATGGAATGCGTGGCCGTGAAGGCCGGGATCGGTAAGGGGACCCTCTATCTTTATTTTCCGGGCAAGCAGGAGCTTTTCTTCGCCTGCGTCGACTTGGGAATGAAGCAGATGCAGGCCGCCGTGCGGGCGGCGGCGGAAACGGTTAGCGAGCCGTTTCAAAAGATCGACGAAGCCATCCGGGCCTATCTTAAATTCTTCGACGAACATCCGGAGCATGTCGAACTGCTGATTCAAGAACGGGCCATCTTCCGCGATCGGGTTCGGCCGACCTACTTCGAATATCGAGATGCCAACCGCGGCCCTTGGCGGCAATTGTATGTCGAACTTGCGGCTGCCGGACGTCTGCGAACCGATATCGCGATCGAGCGGATCCTCGACACGGTCGGAAGTTTGCTCTACGGTACGATGTTTACCAACCACTTCATCGGCCGAACCATTACGCTCGAAGAGCAACATCAAGCGATCCTCGCCGTGACTTTGCGCGGAATCTCTCCGGCAGGTCGCTAAGCGGTGCGATCGTCGAGTCGTGTGCTCCGCAGCGAACGGTTGCGTTGCGTATTGAGGAGTCAATCGTGCCCCCGAGCGTGCGCTACTTCGTGTTCGATACGGAAAGCGTCGCCGATGGCGCGCTGGTATCGAAGCTTCGTTTTCCCGGCGAAGGATTGACGCCGAAACAAGCGGTCGATCGCTATCGTGAAGAGCTGATGGCGAAGCACGATAGCGACTTCATTCCGTACACGTTTCAAATGCCGACGGCGGTAGCGGTTGCGAAAGTGGCGGCGGATTTTCGCCTGATCGACTTAGTCGCGCTCGACGAGCCCCACTATCGCCCTCACGTCCTCACCGAACATTTTTGGCGCGGTTGGGAGAAATACGGCCGACCGACTCTCGTGAGCTTCAATGGTCGGACGTTCGATGTGCCGTTGATGGAACTAGCCGCGTTTCGTTTCGGGCTGCCTATCCCGACTTGGTTTGCGCTCCAGTCGAAAAGCTTCGATCAACCGCGCAATCGATTCAATATCGAAGCGCATATCGATCTGCAAGAATTGCTGACCAATTTCGGCACGTCGCGCTTCACCGGCGGCTTGAACCTCGCTTCCAACTTGCTCGGAAAGCCCGGCAAGATGGACGTGCAAGGAGACATGGTGCAAGACATGTTCGAAGCGGGCCGCTTGAAAGAGATCAACGACTACTGCCGTTGCGACGTTCTCGATACTTATTTCGTCTTCTTGCGCTCGCGCGTCTTGGTCGGCCAATTGACCCTCGACGAAGAGCAAGGACTCGTCGCCGAAACGAAAACGTGGCTCCTCAAAAAGACGTCGGACTACCCGATCTACGAGGACTACACGAAGCGCTGGGGAGATTGGAAGAATCCTTGGCGGGCGTCGTAAAAGTAGCGCGCTTTTCGGCGAATTGATCGAGAAATACTTCGTTTTCAGGAAATGATTGCATCGCTCTTGGGTATGTGTATATTTGTACACTATCCACACTAGGGAGGTGCCTGTGCCGAGCGAACGAAACGTGCCGATCGTGGTCGAAAGACGCGGTGTTTTGTCGGAGAATTTGAGCCGCTGGATGGAGAATGCCAAGCTCTCGCCGCGTGAGGTTGCGGAGCGGACCGGTCTTGAGGAAACGATCGTTTGCGATGTTCTACGAGGGGAGATTCCGCGCCCCTTGCTCGGGGTTCTCGATCGTTTGGCGCGAGGCCTGAAAGTCGATCGCGATACTTTGCTGTCGACGGCGGTTCCGGCATCGCGACGCTCGTTCGACCGACGCACCAACCCGATCGTGGCGGAAGTGATCGCGGCGCATCCGCGCCTGTTCGACGATTGGGCGCCGGCCGATTACGACGAGTTGTATAGCCGCTTCGGGACCGGCGGCGAGTTGACTTACGTCGGGGTACTGGCTTGTGCCCGAGCGATGAACCGCCGCCGCGAGCTTTGCGCAAAGCTCGCCTTGTTGCTCGAGACCGATCATGCGGAAGGAATCGTACGCACGATCGAGCAAGCGTACGAGCTTAACTCCGCGTCGGTTTTTTGAACGTCATGTGATTCGCAAGCCAAGTTCGCACGGACTCATACCAGCGATACCAGCGATTCGGCATGGCGATCGACAGCCAGCGGTTCAACGACTTGCGACGACGCTCGCAACCGCAGCCGGGCTTTTCGCGAACGCGTCCGAGCGTTGCCGTTTTAATGGCCTTGGCCGTGAACTCGCCGAGCTCGAAGAGGGCGGGATGTTTGCATTGAAATCGAATCGCTTGCGGCGGGTGATGCGAGAAGCAAACGTTCGAGCAGCCCGCGCGCGAGCAACGCAACTTCGGTAGCCCGCGCGCATTGGACTCGCCGGTCGGACGAAAATCACATCTCATGGTAACCCCGTAATTCTCACGCTCGTCGGCGCGCCGCAGGCAGGCGTCGGCGGTTGCGTGTAACCAGCGATCGGAAACAGCGGTAAGTCGTAATCGAATTCGTCGCAATCCAATTCGTCGTCTTCGAACTCATGAAAGCCGTAGAGAATCGTGGCGACTGCGATACCGGTAATGGTTCGGCTGAACAAAATAACCACAATGCTCACGGCGGCCTTTCGGTCGACCGTCATGTAAAAAGTCGCGCGTATTCGCAGCTGAATCGGACTGCAAGTGTTCGGCTCTACCGACGCAACGCAATCGCCGGCCGGCGCGCAACTTCCCGAGGTGTGATCGGGATCATGTTCTTCGTCGAAAACGCAAGCCATCGACTGAACGCAGTGGGCGCCGCACATCCCGCCGCCGTAGAAGTAGCAACCCTCGTCGGTGCCGCACACATAGGCGCTGCATCGTTCAGGCGAGCAACCCTCGTCGTCGGTGCAACCGTCGGGACAACTTCCCACGCAAACATCCAGGCACGATTGCGGCACGCAGTCGAAGGTTTCATGGAGTTCATAACGGCAACCGGTGCCCGGCGGATCTTCATAGAGGAAACAGGGAAATTTCGGCGACGTCAGACTGTAGGCATCCCCGATATCGACGCCGGTATGAAACTCTTCGACGGATGGAATCTCGATGGTCGCGTTGAGCTCTTCGCAGCTGTGACAATAACCGTCGGGCGAAGAAGCCCAGGCGTCGAAAGCCATTTGCAAACTCGACGCCGTCCGATCCGTTTTGCAAGGACACCCTCGACAGTCGGCTTCGCAACACTTACAGCGCAACGAGAACGGAAACGGCATGATCGTTGTTCCTTGGAAAATCCGTATCACGACGACGCACCCTCATCGCGACATCGGCGATCATTCGGCGCAGTCGCCGGCTTGCGTGATCAGCCACTTGCGCGCGTGAATCAGAAATTGCACGACGACGCGCGTTCCGGATTTCAGTTTCTTGCCCGTAGGCAACAACCAGTCGTAAGCGACGATGTCGAGATCGGTATCGCTAAACGATCCGGTCTCGCTCATCTGCCAGACACTCACCGTCGCGCTGCTGTTGGATTCGATGTCTTCGTCAAGCAGCCCGATGTGCCATTGGAACGCGTCGATGGGAACATAGCGTCCTGCTCCGGGATGAAAGAAGCAGAGCCGTCGTTCTCCTGCGAGGTAGGTACAGGCCTGCGCATCGCTGAGCGACTTGGTGCCGCTTTCCAACAAGCTCCACTTGTCTTCTTCCTCTTCAGGCTTGTATCGCAGATGTTTGGCGCTTTTGTCTTTGTCGAACGATTCGATGTTTTCATCCAGTTCCATCAGCTCCCAGCGGGGCTGTGTCGCGAGCGAGATCTGGATGCCTGCCGGCGAGCGGTGCGCTTCCAACGGGAAACTCGTAGCGATGCGTCGCAACATCTGCACGGTCTCGACCAGCGCGTTGAACGACTCCGTCGTGACCCGCTCGCCGGGCTGCAGGCGTCGAATATCGGAAAGCATGGGCTACTCGAATTGAAAAAGATCTTGAAAATCCGCTGCTCCGTACGGCGCTCCCCCATCCGCATCTTGAATCGCAACCCAGTGTTCCCCCTCGGCCGCTTGTTCTTTATAAAAATAGTTCCAGCCCACCTTGTCGCCGCCTGAGCGTTCTTTGGTTTGCTCGGAGAAGTAGTAGTCAAGCCGCCAGACGCCTCCTTCTTTGAGCATTTGAAATTCACGGACGGCTTTGACTCCCATGAACAGCACGGTGCCTACCGGTGAGCCGAGAAAGGGGCTCGCATTCACCTTGCCGCGCAGAGCGCGAATCGCCGACCACGGCGGCGCAGGAACTCGCAGCCAAGAAAGTTGCACGCTCCCCGTCGGAATCAAGACTCCGGGATTCACATCATCGGGTACCGGTGGATCGTCTTCGCTCGACCATCGCCACACACGGCCCGGCACATGCTGGTATTCGGCTCCTAGCTCGCTTCGATAGACGAGATAGGTGCCATTGGGTACGCGCGGAAGGTTCTGCAGGCTGTAGCCTTCGCCATCGAACTGTGTCTTGTAAACGGCCGTAACCTTCGCGCCGCTGCGGTAAGCGTTCGTATCGGTTTGCAAAGAGAACGCCGTTTGCGTGTCGGGAGAATCGGGATCGAAGGGATCGACCGTGATCTCCGCGACGAGGAGATTCTTGAAGCCGGGAAAAGGGATCGGTTGCACGAACCGCGATGTGCCGCCGATTTCGCCGTAAGTTCCCAGCAGCATTTGTGCAAATGCCTGCCAATCGGACCAGTCGACTCGAAACGAGCGAACGGCAGTAGCGCCTTGTTGCGTGATCGCGATGTGCGGCGAGCCGGCGAGTTCTTCATAGACAACCGTCATCGACCGTTTCCTATTTCGATTAAAAGTGACAAGGACTTCGATCTCGTGCTTTCACCGATTCGGCCTGCGCTCTACTCGCTCAATGAAACGCGGCTCGCAGACGTTGCCATCGATTGTCGAAGCATTCGCAATTCTTCATGAATTTTCTTAAGCCAATCGGATCCCGGAATCATCGAGCTTTCGGCAGCGTGTTCTCTATCGATGCTGGTTGGCTGTTCACGCAGTCGGTCGCTCGGCTTCGTCGCCACGATCGCGACCAATCTTTCCCAATCATTCGGCTCGTCTCGGCAACTTATTGCGCTGCTACTCATTTTGAGTTCTCGATCCACTTCAGCATTACGGCGGTCTCGCGCCGCACCGGCGATCTGTATTGCAATCTCCGGCGAAGCGACAATGCTCGACGGCCGACGATTCCGAAACTCTAAGAACGTGAGTACCTCGTCGATCGTGAGCTCGAAAATCTCCGCAGGTGTCCAGCCGTAATCGCTGCTCAATCGGTGGCATAAGGCTCCCCAATCCATTCGGGCTCCACCGGAACCTGTGGCCGGCTTTCGCGGTCGTGGGCCGAAGCACATGGCATCGCGCTTCGGCCCTGAACGTTTCCCAAGTCGAGTCCCTCTCGCAACCGCATCCCCGTCGCCGCTTCGATCATGCGTAAGAGTTCGCAGCGCTCCGATCCCTCGGCTTCGTAAACTTTGCGCCGGCATCGTTCCGCCGCAATCAGCGAATGTTCACCGCGTAGACTCAACTCCAGCGCAACGCTTAGTCCTTCGTTTCCCAACAACCAACGGCGCAACTCTTCGACAGTCGGTGCGACGGCTTGCGATGCTTTTTCGAACGCAAGTTCGAGGAGATGGCGTTGTAATGTTTCCGGCAAGCCGTCAAGGTGAGCTCGAGCTACGACCAGCGGATAGGGCTTCATCGCCGCGAAACGCCGCTCCAGCTCGATGTAGTCGCGCAAGCTGAAGCGCGAACAACGATGCTCGTGGCCGTCGATCTCGATCGTCATCGTCATCGTGATTCGTGTCGAACGGTTCATCGCAGTTCCCTTATCACAGTTCCCCTTGTCGCAGCTCGTCGTCGCAGCTCCTCATCGTTGTTTCGAGAGCGCCTATGCGAAGAGCTCAGCTATAGGTCGGCTTCGTCCAAGCGCCGTCGATGGAGAACTCGGCGATCCCTCCCAAAATGTCCCCTCGGTCGATATCGACCTCCCATTGCAGCGCGTCGATCACGGCCGGCACGCTGTAATGTCGCACGTCATCGAGATACAGCAGCAGAGTCACGGCCTGGCCCTCGTTAAGCCGATTTGTAATCGGATCGTCGACGTCGAGCTTGAAGGCAATCGTTCCGCTGCCGTCTTTCACTCCCGCCACGCGACGTCGAAAGCCGGCCGTCGAAGAACTGGCGTAGGCGACATTGTTGGAAGTCGTACGCAAAGTCCATTTGGTTACGTCGGCGATCGTCGCCACGCCGATCATCACCTTGCCGTCTTTACCGCTCATTACCGACATAGCGTTCTCCTCTTGGAATATCTCGATCGATCAAGGCGACGTGCCGGTTGCAACCGTTACGACGATGTCCCCACGATGACGATGCGATAAGTGGCGGAGCCGGAGCCGGAGTTTAAGATCCGCAATACATCCGTCGTCCCCACGCCGACGCTCCAGCCCGCTTGTTTATTGATCAACAAGAGCGAAGAATCGGCAGCCAACGTCGCTCGAGCCGTCGCCGTGTTGAAAGGGCCGAGCCAAGTGTGCGAGGCGGCGTTGCCGACCGTCAGCTCTGCCCCTGCGTCCGTCGTCTTGCAGACGATCAACAGCGCTTTGACTTTGGCAAGCGCGACTTGCACGGAGTTGCCGAACACCGAACTAGCAAGCGCCGACAAAACAAGATCGTCCGCAGCACCGGCAGCCAGCGTCCGCTCGTCGTGCCAGATTCGATCTGCCTGGCCGCTGCCGACGCCGTTTGCCAAGCCGGCGGTATATTCCAACTTCGAGACGTCCGTGATCGTCGAAAGTTCAAGCGCGTCTTGCAAAAGCCATGTGAGCGAGGCTCTCAGATCGGTCGAAAGGGCCGAAGCCATCGTAATTCTCCTAAGATCGACAAAGCGTAACGTCGTAATGAAGTTCCCGGCGAACAGTCCCTTTTGAATCCGATTTCCACACCTCTTCGCCGCGGCGCATCGCGACCACTCGCCCCTCGCCGGCATCGAAGTCGGCCGAGTCGAATCGATCGGCGATCGCCGCGGCGATCGTGGTTGCAGAGCCGTAACTCGACATTTCCGCTACGAATACGATTTCTACGACGTCCGCGGACAAGCCGCTCGACGCACGTAGCAGCGGTTTATTCTTACGCCGCTCGACGACCACGTATGGCCGCTTCGTATCGGCGGGCACGAAGCTCGTATACACGCGCTCGAGCGGCACCGATGTCGTCAGCGCGACATCGCTTTCCCAGCGTTGTTGAATCGCCTCTTCGAGCGTCATGGCACCAGCTCCAAAAGTAAGATCGTTCCACGATCCAAACGCTCCGCATCGTCGACTCCGCGAATCTCGTACAGCGCATCGTCGTGACGAATCCGCATGTCGGCGACGAACTCGATCGCATCGGCAAGAAAACAGCGATGCGTCGTTCGCATCGTCGGAGGTGCGGCTTGATCGTCTCGGCGTTGTGCCGCCGGTTGGATTCGTGCGGCAAGTCCACGACGGACTTCGATCCAATTCGCAACCGGCACGCCCGACGCGGTCTTCGTCCAGCTTGCTCGTAGAATCGAGACGCGATCATTGAGCTCGGCGGCTACCTCCCACGCTCGCGCGGTACATCGCCAGCGTGAACCGAGCGTTTCGTGATTCGCTTCGAGGATCGTCCACGTTCGACCTTCCCCGTCCGTGATCGTCGATCCCAACACCGGACAAGCGGGCACCTCGGAAGTCGGGAAGTGCCAGCGAACATCCCCTGCTAAGTATTTTCCGCGCGAGGCCTCGATCTCTCGCAAAGTCACGGCTCGATGGAGTCCGGCCGTTGTTTGCTCTCCCGATCTAGGCCTCGGCTCACGGATCACGACGCTCTCCGCCCCGTCAAACACGGCGAAATCGTTGCTTAAGTCCAAGCTCGAACTCATGACTAAGTTCCTCCTCGCGTCGCAAACTCGAACGGTTCCGCATCGTTTAATTTGGCGTCGCACCAATCCAACGTCGTTTGAATTCGCGCCAAATATGCTTCCCACGACACGCTCTGTCCGTCGATCGAATAGCTCGGCTTTGGGCTCAGCGTCACATCGAGCAACAGTTGTCGCGTTTGGTCGCGAATCAAACGGAGCGTCGTCAGATCGTCGGACATAGAACCTCCGGAAACGAAATGAAAGAGAACTTGCTAAGCCGCCCAGCGCGCGTGCCCGGCACGGAACATTTACGAAGTACGATCGGGTTCGAGCCCGTCGACACGCGCGCTGCGACTCACTCAGCCGGTAACGACACCGTTATTCGTCGAAGCTCTTCACGACGCAGCGTGGGTTCAGCACCGCAGCCGCACCACGTTCGCTGGCTTTGAATCGAACGACGATGTCGTTGTTGAATTCCGCATCGCTGTTCGGAGCCGATTGCGTGACGGTGATCGGCCAGTTCTCCATGTAGGCGAAGGCCTTCTTGAAATCGCCGAGGAACCACCACTTCTTGGCATCTTCCGCCGCGGTGCCCGCCGCAATAATCCGGCGATACGCCAAGCGGCTATCGGCGACGCGGTACTTGCTCAGCGGATTGGCGACGCGCGTGGTCGTGGCCTCGGTGCTGTAATCGATCTCGGCTGCGTTAAATACGCGATGTGCCGCATGCCGATATGCCGGCATCACGAGCACCGTGTCGGCGGTTACGAGGACCGGTTCGCCCGTATGTGGATCGAGAATGTCCGCAAAGAGGTTTTCGGCGGCATCGACGTTGCGCCAATCGACGAGCTCGTTCGCCGATTTGACGTTCACCCAAGATCCGGAGGTGAGATAGGTCGAATAGTTCGTGCCGCGCCATTTGTAGTTGTTCGTTGCACCGATCAAGATATCGATGAGCCGCTTCTCCTTGTTCAACCCGAGAATCTCGCCGACTTCCGCCGCACGACTCAACACCAAGTTCGTCCGATCGAAGAAGATCGCTTCGCGCGTCACCGGCACGATCAGGCCGTGCTTCGTCGTCGAGGGAGTTTCGATATAGTCTTCGCCGAAGCCGACGTTCGGATAAGGCATGCCCGGACGAATCGCATCGGCGCCATCGGCCGGAACCGTCACGCCGGGAATCTTCTCCCCATCGAGGCGCGTCGGAATCGTATCGACGAGCTTCGAGACGACGAAGGCTTCTTGCGTATAGGCCTCCATGATCTTCGAGTAGACGACTTGCCCTGCGATATTGAGAAAGGCGGTAACGTCGACTCCTTGGCCCGATTCAAGAATGTTCACTCCGCCCGAGGCGCGAGGGTCGAGCAACCGAACCCATTCATGACCGTCGGGCACCAGTCCTTCGGCCAAGTCGCGAAGACTAAAATCCTCGGGCCGCAGTTTCTTCTCGCGCAACGCTTCGGATAGATGCTCGACCGTCTTTTGCGCTCCATCGAGTTCGTAGCGCCGCTTCAATTCACGGTATTTGATCATGTGTCTTTACTTTCTCAGGGATAAGTTGGAAGAATGATGTATCGATACGAACGCCGACTACGACGTGATCGCCGATTGCACGCCGCCGTACATCACGGTGCTGACGATATCCACCAGCACTTTTACGTCGGCCGGATTGACGCGTCGCGCACAACGCCCGATCGCCAAATGGGCTCCCGCTACGCCGTCGATACGTTGATTTTCCAAAACGGTTCCGGAAGCGGCTTCGTCGACGCCGAGCAACGCCCCCACTTCGCGTGTGCCGGACGGAGTGACGAATTCGAAGACGCCGGTCGTCGCTACGCGAATCGGATCGGTGTCGCCCGATCGCGACCGTTGCATCGCCACGCCGGCGAACTTCGTGTGAAACAACGCTTGGTTCGCGCTTTCGGTACTTTGGTCGGCCTGCGATGCGGCCGGCTTCGCATCGTCGGTGTCGAGATACACCAAGTCGCCGATCTCGATCACGGTCGCCGAGTCGACCGGAAGAACCACGGGATTCGTTTCGCCGTACCGCCATCGCATGACATCTGCCATCGTGCTGCTCCAAAATAAATGATTGAATCGTAGGAATGAGTTCGAGATTCTTTCGGCATTCTTCGCCGGTTAAGTCTTGTGCGAAATCGCCTTCACGAACGAGTCGGCGTCTTCGATCGGTCGATGTCGTCCGTGAGTGCTTTGATCGACGGAATGTTGATCGCGAGCGCGAATCCTCGGTTGAGCAGCGTCGGCTTCTTCGCGAACCGGCGACGTACGCAGATTGGCGATCTCCGCTTTAAGCCGCAGAATCTCCGCTCGCTCCTCGGCAACGTTTTGCTCAAGCAAATCCGGTCGCGCTGCCCGGAGTTGTTCGAGCGTTACGCGAGTCCAGTCGGCTTCACGAGCCTGAACCGCATCGATCTCCGCAACTTGCTCGTAGAGACCATGCGTCGAGGCGGGATCGGCCACGAGGTCGACGCTGACGACACGTGTGATCGCTTCGACGACCACTTGTTCGTCACGTCGCGACGTACGGGCCATGACGTTGTGCGAGAGCCCGACGTTCTCCGGAGCATGCCGAGCGTCCCATTCCAACTGCCCGGCCATGCCGTGTCGCGGGTTGAAATGTAAGTCGCCATATAAGCCGGAGTCACCGACTACGCTCACGTTGCGGATCAATCCGATCCGGTCTTGATAGTCGCGTGGGCCGAGCGGGCTTCCTTTCGGGTGATTCACATTCACCTTAGCCCCTTCGTACAGCTCGCGAGCTCGAACCAACGTATCGTGAGGATACGACCGCCCGTTACGCGACTCAGACCCGAGGATTTTCACCCCGCGAATAACGCCTGCTTCGCGATCGACGGACAGTGCCGCACCTCGACTATCCGCATACTCCAACAAAGTCTCTTCCATTTCGATTTCCTTTCGTCGACAAACGAAAAAAGCCCGTCGTCGACCGAACGATGCGGTCGACGACGGGCTCGCGTGATACCGGTAAAGGCTCAGTAAGATACCCGTTAACAAGAGTTAACGTTTAGGGTGCAGCGCGTCGTGTTGTTAAATACGACATGGACTGCTCGGACGTTTACTTTTCGAGTTGTTCGATTCCTTTGCGAATGTGTTGGATTGTGCCGTCTTGCACGCTGATCTCCAGCCGCACAGTACCGTGGAAGCCTCGTTGTAGGGCCTGTTTTAAGAGCTCCTCCAACGCAGCCGTCGATCGCGTCAGCTTTACTGAATTCGCGGTTGAATGGGAGGCGGTTAACATGGTTCGTATTTTAGAGGATAGAAAAAGTAACTCAACATCGGTTTGTAGGACGCTCGTGAAATAAAATATTTACACATCCGCGTCATTCGGCGCTGCCGATTGTCGCCGTGTGTGGTCGCGCAAATTCGTCTGTTCCTGATCGTAGTCGAGCCCGCTGAGCAAACACCACGTTTGCGGAGATAGAATACCGTGCTTGTATTCGACGGCTCGCACATCGGCCTCACTTTTGACGTCGCGCATGGCGAGCGAAGGGGGCTCAATCTGAATCTCGACTAGGTTCAATGTCTCGGAAGGAAGCCGTCCTGCGCCGATCGCATTCCGCACGACGCGGCGCAATACTTCTCGATCGTCGCCAATTTGTTCCGCCTGTAATCGCTCGAACATCCGTAATGCAGGAGATTCGGCGACGAACGTCGAAGCGTAGTTCGCATTCGAGGCATCGGACGACAACATGAACTCCGGCATCACCAACCTAGCCGCGATGGCCCGCAACTCTGCTTGCAAGATCGCGACATAGCTCGAAGCATCGAGCGCCGATGCCGGAAAGTCGTAATCGACATTCCCATAGGTGTCGAGAATCGTGCCGGGCGCGAAGCGGCGCATCGTCGTAGGACGAGCGCTGCCGGAAGCAGTCACCGAATCCGGCTGAGCCGCCACATATTGCTGCACCGCAGTTCGGGTAGCCGTCCGATGTTTCCGAATCAAGGCGATCGCGGATTGAATCTCCGCCACGGTGCTCATGTTGCGCAACAGCTTCTCGGCTCGTCGCAAATTCTTTCGCACGGGATAATAGAGCGGCAACCCTCGCTTGACGTTTGCATCGACGTTCGACTTGCGATGCTGAATCTCATCGGCATCGACCGGCACGCCGTCGATATAGTAGGCGTGGACCGTTTCGACATCGTCATGATCCGTGGCGATGCCGTAGGAAAGGGACGGATCGCGAACCGCTTCCGCCGGGGCATAGACTTGGCCGGGCTCCACGAAGCGCACGAAGGTCATCCCTCCGGAGCCGACGAAATAGCGCAAGAATGATTCGCCGTCGCGATCGTTTCGCAACACGATTTCTTGCTGTCGTCGATGCCATCGATTGACGCGCACGAACTCGTCCAGCAAACTCTGCACGTCGGCTACCAACTCGGGCGGCGTGCTGCGATGCTTTTTTCCGGTCGCACGGTAAGTGTGCCCGCTGCCGACGATGTAACTTACGCGGTTTTCATGCCCGTTGACCGCGAACTCGTTCGACAGCGCCAGCGCGCGACACTCGTTGCGTATCGCCGCCAGTTGATGTTCGTCGGCGAAGCCCGGCATTACGCTACCCGCAGGCCCCCCCTTCGCACCGAGCATCATCCAGGCAGCACCGTCGCCGTCGTCGAATAGCGGCTCGTTGCGATCGACGACGCCCGACCAAAGATCATCGAATGCCTCGGCGAGTCGCTGCTCGAATCCTGCCGAATAGGAAGCTTTGTTGGAAGTCGTCATGCTTAAGTCTCCGTTGCCGTTGGTTGTCGAAAATGAAGCTCGCTCATCATTTCATCCGTCGATTGCTTCCGGCTCGCATCGTCATGCCGGTTTCGATTCGTGATCTACCAACGATTCTTGCGCCAGCCGCAAGGCCATCTCCAGCGCGTCGGGCCCATCGTCGTGGTCACCACAAGGAAAATCGCGAAGCTGATCGACGAGCAATCGTGTGCCTGAGGAGTTACTGCGAAATGCGAGACGTCGTTGTGCGAGCAAGGGAGATAAGCGACGAATCCGTACCCTTTTCGGCGCGGTATTCGAAATGCTCCAAGGTGCGAAGTCGTATCGTCCTTGTCGTTGCGCCTCGCGCACCAATTCGTCTCCCAACAATTCCTGAAAATGATTCGCTTCGACTCCGAATGCGTCGGGCCCGAACTGCGCATGCCACGTGCAACTATCGGCGACCATCTGTGGTATCGGGCGGCGGGCGAGATCGGCCTCGACGAAGACGCGGCCCATCGGATCGATGCCTAGCATGACGATCGCGGAGTAATCGCCATGGCGGGCGTCGGCCCCTTTGCTGGGGTCGAGCGCCATCGTCCTGACGATAAGGTTCTCGGGCCAATCGTCGAACCAGAAATCGTCGTGGAGGAAATAATCTTCCGGCCACTCGCAAAGTTCAGGATTGATCGGCGACCCCTGCTTTTCACGCTCAAACGCCGTCTTGCCGCTTTCGATGCGCATGCACATCAGCGCGTAGAGATCTTCTTCCTCCGCCCACAGCAACTCGGCCCCGGCATCCATTGCCGTGCGGTGTGCTTCGTAAAAACATTGGGCCTTGCCGCGAGCGTCGGCATCGCCGATCTCGGAATAAAGTTTTTCCCAGCGATCCCATAGGTCCATCGCATCGGGCCAGCGCAACACCGCCGGGAAGATTTGCGAGATCCAGCCCGGCGTGCGATGCAGCTGCATTGCCAACGCATCGCGATGCAGAGCGGTCGCGAGATTCAGCACGTTGGTTCTGCGAGTGCCGGCCTTGAGTAATGTGCCGTGAAACCAACGAGTCGACAGTTCTCTCTGTCGTGCCGACTCGATGTGCGAGTCGTTCTGAAGATCGTCGCAGATAATGAGCGTCGGGCGATGTTCGCCGCGCCGTCGCCCTCGCATACGCACGCCCGTGCCGAACGCTTCGACGACCGTGCCGTTGCGTAGCTCGATGAAATTAGAACGCCATATCGGGCCACGTCCGCAAGCTTGGGAGTAGTCCGAGGCGAGTTTCGAATTGTCGGTCAGTTCTTTTTTGACGTTCTCCAAATGATTAGCCGCTTGGTTTCGAGTGTCGGAGACGATCCAAACATAAGGCTCGCGCTCCGTGACGATCGAACGCAACACCCACGCCAGCGTGCCGACCGTTGATTTCGCTCCGCCGCGGGGGCCGATCACATTCAACTTCACGCCGCGCGTCCGCTCGGCTTCCGCCAAGCGTGTCGTCAAGGTTCGATGCATGATCGACGGCTCGCGTGTGAAGTAGTGCGGCAAGTAGCGACGTCCCCAAGCCAAGAGATCGAGCGTCGTCGAATCTTCGACGGCCATATCGTCGGGCTTCAACAGATCGACGGCGCAAGCAATGACGCCGAGCAACTTCGATGCGCCGGCCAACTCGAGTCCGGCTAGATCGAGCGTCGTGCTTTCTAAATGACGCCGCCTGGTCATCGACCTTGTTCTCCGGCGGCATCGCCGCTCAGCGACTCCGTCAGCCGTAGCAAGTGCGCGCCGACCTTTAGTCGATCGTTTCGATTACTGATGCCGCGGCACAGTATTTCGGCAAACTGATTCAACACGATTCCGACCTGCTCGCGGGTCATCGTTGCGGCGCGGCGTGCCGCGTAGCGATCTGGATAACGCCGTTCCAGCAACCAAGCAGCCGCCTTCCAGCCGTTCTTTTCGCCCGCCGCTTCCTGAATCTTTCGAACTAACGTGAGCTCTCGTTCCGCTTCGGCTTTTCGTAATGCATCGGCAAACGCGGGATCGCGCCGCGCAGTGGTAGCGATCGCGTTCATCGAACAGCCGACATAAGCGGCCGCGCGACTCCGCATACACCCGATCCTGACGATCGCGCAAATCTCCTCCTTCTTTCGGGCATCTAATTTGGGCGAGATCCTGCTTGCCCGTTTCGTGGGAACCGGAAGCGGCGTGTCGTCGTCGGAGCGAGTGTTCATAGCATGGTCCTTTCTTCCGACAGCAACTCAAACGACGCTACGGCGCGACCGGCGGCACCACGATAGTTGCTCGTCGCACGATCGTTTCTGCGAGTTCCGCAGCGCACGATCCGATTCAAGCGCCAGCGCGGCGACCGGCGGCAATGCGTCAAGAGTGAGGGATGGGCCGTCGTGATGCCGAATCGTTTGCCGTCGGCCAAATAGAGATCGCCGACCGCTTCGGCAAGCCGAGTGCCGATCCCCAGGCCTTGATAGTCGGGCAGGGTTACCAGTCGAGTGATTCGCCAACGACCGCGCGTCGCAAACATCGGCAGCACGGCACACAACGCCGTCGGCACTCCGTTCCAAAAAGCCGCGTAGCATCGAGCACCCCAACTCAGTCGGCCGTTCAAATAGTGATGACGCGCAAACAATCGCCAAGCTTCCAAGGGACAGCGTCGGACTTCGAGACGGATCGCCGGTCGCCGAAGACGCCTCCGATGGAGCGTGCCCGTTGCCATGTCGAGCGTCCAATCCGGTTCGAGCCAAGGCTCGACGTCGTAGTGACACGTCACGGCAATGAATCGACAAGCGACCTGACTCGATCGAATCGCTTTGACGATGGCGGCCGAGCCGAATTGGGCCGCATTGCGATCGACCAGGCTCGTGAATTCGTCGAACACTACCAGCGGGCGACTCTTCGAATCTTCGGAGATGTTCGAGTCTGTGGAGGAATGACGACCCACGGCCAAAGCGCGTGCCAAGTCGCAACGAAACTTCTCGCCGCCGCTGAGGACGTCGTACGGCTTGATCCAAGAGGGAGGCGATCCGAATCCGACGGCGGTCAACAGGCCGGTGGCTTGCTTGATCGGCAATGCATCGAAAAAGTCGATCACCGCTCGGTCGCGGGGCCAATCGCCGTTTTTATAGAGTTCGGCTGGGAATCGATGGCGCGCGATCGTGCTCTTGCCGGAGCCCGACGGTCCTACGATGAGACCGATGTCCCACTCCTCGCCTTCATCTGGTAGTTCGACGTCGAAGCGTTCCGAAAGCTTTTCTGCGAGCGGCACGTCGAACATCCCGGCGACTTGCTCGACGCGAAACGACCGGCGTATCGGGCAACTGACATCTACGGCAACTCGCACCATGACGCGTCTCCTTAATGATCTAAATCCATCCGGCCGACACGAAGCTTCGCGAACGAATTACAACGTCAGGACACGGCACTTACGACCTTCTTGTGAAAGTCGTTCGTAAACCAAGCGTTGTTCCGTCTCATCTGCGCATTCGACCAACACCTGGAATGAATCACGCAGCTCGAGCGACGTCCGTGCCGTAACCTCGGTCGTCGCGTTACGATCGGGGGAATCGAGTTCCAAGCGTAGCGATTGAGATTCCCTAAGAACTTCGTCGAGCATGTCGGAGACGGCTTCGTTTCGGATCTCGATCGTCGAGAGAATGTCGCGCAGCACGTCAGCATCGGTCTCGGCCATCGCCGCCAAGGGATCATGAACCGCGAGCAAAAGTTCCGCCTCGGCCGCGGAAAGATCGACGACGAGCACAGGTACTTCGGTATCAGGGAGCGTCGAGACGCGCAAATGGCCGTCGATCAACTCCAGTCGCCCGTCTTCGCACTCGCGTGCTATGAGAGCTCCCGCGAATCCGATCTCGTCGAGCACGCCGCGCAAGGCCGCTTGTTGTGCGTCGGGATGCTTGCGCCAGTTGCGCGGGTTCGAGCGTAGTTCGCTCGCGCGGACTCGCCGCAATTCACGCACTCGGTCTCGGATCGGTGGCATGCATACGCCTCGCAATAAATGTTTCTAGTTCGTTAAAAACCAAGTTGGGCCGAGAATCGACTCGGCCCAACTTGCCGATTGCTCGTTGCCGTCTGCGCGTCGGCTAACGGCAATGCACGTTCCGAACGACGACTCGCGACGAGCGAAGCACTTGAACTCGCTGACGCACCACCTGTTGTTGCACGATCACCGGAGTGGCGAATGCCTGAACCGCAAATGTTTGCACGGCGATCGGTTGCGCAACTACCGACTGCACGGCGACGAACTGGGGCTGCGCCGTCACGACGAACGGCGAAACCACGGCTGTCGGTACGGCGGCGAATCCGACCGAAGCTTGCGACACGACCAGTTGCGGATTGCAAGCCCGCAACTCATTCCCGGAGATCGCAAAAACACCCAACGCACAACACAGCAGCGAACAAAGCCGAATGAACCGCATGATCGAACACCTCCTGAAGTAGACTTCTCGATCGACACCTTGGAATCGTTTCAATAACTCAGCCGCTTCGGCAACTTGGCCCAGCGGCGGATCAACTCTTGCTCTTCGCTCGTCAATCGCACGCGCGCGCCCGGAGGCATTGCGGGAAGCTTTCCTTCGGCGCTCGTCGTTTGCTCGAGAACGAGATGGCGTGGAAGTTTTTCGAGCAAGCGACTATCGACATCGAACAACGACAAATCACCTTGGGCTAACGAACCTCGATGGCATTCGATGCAATGTTGCCGAAGGATGGTGGTGACTTCCGATCGAAGTGTATCTTCGGTGATCGCCGGTCGTGCGCTCGATGGGCTGGCCGCAGATGCCGTTTGCGGTGCGTACGTTCCCATGCCGTAAAAGAGGGTCGGTCGTTGTACGACGGCGACCGGCACAGCTACGGGAATCGCAAACGGCGCAATCACGAGCCCAGTCGAAGAATTCGCGTTCGTTTCCGAAGCCGTTGCGATGTGCCGAACGAATATCGCGGCGATGGCGACCAGCGCGATTTTCACAAGCGGTTGTTTTCGAATCATCGTTGAAATTCCTTCCGATAGAGCGTTCGGTCTTGAGGCGGTTTTCTTTGTTAACGTCGCGTTTCTTTCACCAGTAACGCACCCTCGCCGAAACTCGCTTCCCATTGTTTTCGCGAGACGCCGATACCGGCCGCAATCGCGAGCAAAATAGGATCGTGCGAGACACGAAACGCAGCCACGACGGTATCCTTGGAAACTCCCAATTCCAGCGCCGCGCTCGATGCGTCGAGCAACTCGTCTTGAAACGCACGTACGATCCTGGCGAGTCCGGCCGACACGGCGATCGGCGTCATTCCGCCGGTCGCCGCAGCGGTCGCCGTCGCCAAGTCTTCACGATCGCGCGTCAACTTCTTTTCCAAATCGCTGAGATAGAACGATGCCAGGCGCTGTGCGTCTTTCGGGCGTTCGACGAATAGTTCGACGCCGGCATCGAGTAGCCGCCGCTGATCGTTCACGATGGGGCGTAGGCCTCCTTCGATATGACAGCGAACGCATGAAATCATCGGCACGACGATTCCCGAGCCGTGTCCGTCGCTCGAGTCTTTCGCAATGACGTCGGGCACCGCCGCTTGGCGCTTGCCTTGCGCATCGAACAATGCATAGAGATGCAATCCGTTTCGCTTGGCAACGATATGTTCTCCGGCATCGTAAACGAATGAAAAAGGATTGCGAATCGGATCTCTTTCCGGCGTCGCTGCGGCAGTGTCGTAAGTATGCCACGCACCGCCGAGCGGACCTTGACGACGCACGATTCGCCGCGGCTTGAAGGTGACGAGCGAGCGAATGACGTTGGCCCCTTCGTCGGCTTTCAGACGATCGATCTGTTCGATATCGAGACCGAGGGACTTGAAGAACGTCGCTTCGTCGTCGGCGATGCCGGCCAACTCGTAATAGACGCCATCGTCGAGCGTCGTGGTTGCCTTAACGAGAAAATAGTCGCCTCGCAAAACGGCACCGCCGCTTTGCGATAGCTCGCGCAGACGCGCAGCCGAATGAAGATCGATCCAACCGCCGTCGGTAAACACGGTCTTAACGACCGGTGCGATCGACTTCGCCTCGTTTGCTTTTCGTACGGTCGAGGTGGTTTCGATCGATATCGGTGGAACGACTTGGCTGCGCAAATGCCAATAGGGATCGTGCGAAGCGAGGAATTCCCAAACCTCGGCGGGCAATCCATAGTCGGCAAGCGAGATGCGCCACAGGCGATGCTCCGTATCCGGCACCGCCACGGGCCGCACGAGAACATCGACACGGCTCACGCTATTGAGCACGAACGACGCGACGTTCGCCGCTTCCGATCGCTCCTCGATCGGAAAGTTGTAAAATGATAGATAGCGAACATACGGTCGTTGCTCATCAACGACACGCGTTTCAAGATCATGCACGGCCGCTTCCAATTCGCTTGCCGGTCCTGAAAACGACGGTAGCGCTGCGGCGATCATCAGCATCCATCCACTCACTGGTCGTTCCTTTTTGCGCATCATTTATTCGCCGTTTGAGGGATTCGTTTGCAAGCTTGATTACGCATCGCGAGGTACGAACACAAGCGTGCCGAGGCGACCGTTGATCGAGAGAGGCCCTAGCTCGAAACGCTCGTTATTCGGTCCATCGACCACCGGGCTCGGCATCGGCGCGATCGTCGTCGGCGTGTCTTGCAAAACGGCATCGGGATCGATCAGCCCGAACCCGTAAGCAGGATCACGCCCTTGCGGACCGGCATCGATCGCCGTTCGCTGGAGATGCTCGATCAATTGCGCCGGAGTTTCGACGGGAGTCGTACCGCCGTATGCGCGATGCTTCGCCAACAGCAATGCGACGACGCCGCTCACGAAGGGCGTCGCCATGCTTGTGCCCGAAAGCTTGGCGTAACCGCCGCGCAAGTAAGTCGACAGCACGTCTTGGCCCGGTGCGCAGAGATCGACCTCGTCGCCTCGGCTGGAAAAATCGCAAATGCGTCCGTCGCGGTCGACGGCCCCGACGGCCACGGTGTCGTCGAACTTTGCCGGGTAGTTCACCGAATTCAGGCGACCGTCGTTGCCCGCGGCACAGACGATGAATTTGCCCGCTGCGACGGCGCGGCGTACGGCGTCTTCGATCGCGGAACTCGCCACGGGTGAACCGAGGCTCATCGAGATCACATCGGCTCCCGCTTGAGCCGCCCAATCGATGCCCGCGGCGACGACGTCGTCGCTGCCGCTACCGTCGTCGCCGAGAACTTTGCCGATCAGCAGACGACATTCCGGAGCGACACCGATCACTCCAACATCGTTGCGCCGCGCTCCGATCGTGCCGGCCGTGTGCGTACCATGGCCGACTCGATCTTCCGCCCCGAAACGGCTGCCGGTAAAATCGCGCACTTCATCGACCGCGCCGCGCAAATCCGGATGGGTTAGTTCGAGGCCTGTATCGAGCACGGCCACACGGACATCGCGACCGGCCGTTTCGCGCCAATGGTCGGGCACATGGTACATCGCCAATCCCCAGTCGATCGTCTCCGACAGCTGCGTATAGGCCGCCGTTACGCGAAACGGGGGCAATCGGTAACGAATCGGTCGTTCGAGTCCTCGATCGCGACGGCGCACGCTCATAGCGCACCTCGAATCTGTCGCACGATACGAATGAGTTCGACGACGATCGGCAACCAATCGATGTAGCTTTGCCGATCGATCGATTGCGTGAGAATCGCACGGTCGCCTGCATCTCGGCTCGTCCGATGAAGCACGTAATGCACGATCGCCAACACGACTTGCACGAGATCGTCGTCGGTCAAGATGGTGTTCAAGCGTTCGACCCAAGCGTCGTCGATGCCGAACAATCCGCCGAGCCGAACGACGAGTGCGATCAGCTTGCGAAATTGCTCCGGCGAGTCGAGCGGCGCATCGAGATCGCGCACCGCCGCAAGAAGTTCTAAGACGTCGCGCAGTCGGCCGAGTCGTTCCCAAGCGAGGCCGCGTACGACAAGCGGAAGAGACATCGGAGTCGTTCCTTTCGGAGCTATAAATGATTTCAAAGTCGTGATTTGGTCGCTGGATATCAGGGAATACGGCGCGAAAGTTCGCCCAGCGCCTCGATGACGAGGCCGTGATCGGCATGCTGCTGACGTCGCTCGGCGGCCAGCTCCGCGTAGAGCAACTCGCGCTCGAAGCCGCACTCGGCACGCATCGCGGCCATCTCGTCGCGAAACGCGCTGACGAGGTTGGGAATCGTATGACAAGCCGTGTGCCACGCGTACCAACCGAGAACCGCAGTCGCGGTTAAGGAACTGAATTCGTGAATCGCGGGTACTTCCGGCATGGCCGATTCCTTTGCTTGTCGAGACTTGCGACCACTTCAAGGCGCAACGAAAAAGCCCTCGGCGAGAATGAATCTCGACGAGGGCTTCAAGAGATACCTGGCGATCAGGCTCTGCGAATACCGCTGCGTTGCGAAAGGGATCTTAGCGGAAACGGCGGCTCATTTTCCAACGAATACCGTCTGGAAATGCGCGATGCGACAAGCGCGGACCGAAGCGACGACTCGCAAACGTCAGACCTTTTGAAGCGAGCCTCCTACCGGCCCACTTCCACCGGCGCTTGCGGATTCACCGCGACGTTGCCGGGCCGGCCTCCTTCGTAAACCGAGAATTCGGCCCACACGGGCAGATGATCCGACACGAGCAGCGCTTGATCCAGCGTAAGGTTGAATTCGCGCATCACATCCAGCACGCCTGCCGAGCCGGTGTATTCCGTCGTCGCTCGTCGATCGAACACGATGTTGTCGTAAGTGTGATCCCCACGCGTGTTCGTCGGCACGCCCGACACGACGTAGTTGATATACGGCAACGCACCGAGTTGACCGAGATGCGATTCATCGACGTTAAGGTCGCCGAGCAAGATCACGTCGTCTTCGCCGCGGCCGTCGTTGCGCACGGCGCGAAACACATCGTCGAGCGCGTTGAGTTCGCCGTCCGTCTCGTCGGGATCGGTATGAATATCGACCAATGCGAATGTAAACGCTTCTTGTTGCGGCGCGCCTCGCGCACGAAACCCGGCAACCAGCGGCTCACGATGCAATAAATCGTCGGGATCGCTGATCGTGTAAATCGAGGTGCGATCGATCTCGATGCGCGTCAGATCGAACAGATAAGCGTACTGTTCCTTGCTGTCCGTCCGTCCGAGTCGCGGCCCGATCACGCAGTCGTATTGAAAGCCGCCGGCGTTCACGAGTTGCATGAAGCGGGCCATGAAATTTGGATCTTTCGCGCGAATTTCTTGGATCGCGATGACGTCGAACTTGCGAATAATGCGTACGAGGGCGTCGGTCGTGCGCGCGTCGGCAAGCTTGTGTTCGCCGAACACTTGGATGTTGAACGACGCAATGCGTACGGTATCGCCGGGGCGCACCGGCGGAAGCGTCCCTTTCGTCGCGACTGCCGTATCGGCGCCGCGCGGCTTGAGCCGCAAGCCGTTGAGGCCGTCTATCTCGTATTTCTGAAGCAGCAGCCAACCGCCGATCACCGCGAAGACCGGCAGCATGACGATGATCTGACGCTTCATAAGGCTCGCTCCGTCGGCACGATGCTTCGCGACTCTCCACGTCGGCGCGCAGAGCCGCTCCGAATATAGAAGAGTTATCGAATATTCCGGCAGCGAAGAATCACGCAAACCGCGCGAAGATATGCGCAAGCGAGTCGCATAGGCTTGCACAGCCGGCAGCGAAGCAAGCGGGACCGTTATCGCGTTGCTTCGCGCACCAAGTGCCCCAGCTCAGGCACGATAAGCTTCTCCATCGCCAGGCGCACGCCTGCCGGTGAGCCGGGCATCGTGAGCACGATGGTTCGCTCGATCACGCCGCCGATCGCACGGCTCAGCATTCCGGCAGCGCCGATCTCTTGATAGCTCAGCATGCGGAAGATCTCGCCGTAGCCCGGCAGCGGCTTGGTCAGTAAGGCGGCGACCGTTTCGAAAGTTCGATCGCGACTGCTGATGCCGGTCCCTCCGGTAAGCAGCACGGCATCGATGTCGGACCGATCGACGAACGCCGCCAACAGCGCACGTATCCGCTCCGGCTCGTCTGGCACGATCTCGCGCGCCGCGACTTGGTGTCCGTCGGCGGTCAGAAAATCGATCACGGTTTGGCCGCCGGTATCATCGGCAAGGGTCCGCGTATCGCTGACCGTAATCACGGCGCACGCGACGGAACGGGGCGCATCGGCGTGATGCTTGTCCGACGATAAGCTCATGACTTCGATCCTATGTGAAGGGTTTTTAGCGATCGATCTCGGTCGTTTCGGCGGCGAAAAACGCTCGAACTCGCCGAAATCGTGATCGTACGGCGACCTCCGTTGCTCCTACTCGGAAACGACAAGTATACTATTGATAACGACGCAAGAAACAAACTAGCGGCGGCCGACATTACCGAGAAGCCTCGTTCAGCGGTCTTCACGCATGATTACCCGATCTCACATCGCCAACATTTCTCTCGCGGCGCTCTTCGCGGCAGCTGCGCCGTTCTGCTCGTTCGCAACGGTTGCTTCGGCAGATGAGTTCGTGCTCGCGAGCGGTGGTCGGATCAGCGGCGAATTTCTCAACGCCGACCAATCGCCCCGATTGACTTACGAAGTGAAGCTCTTCAGCGGAGGGGGTGTCGTCACCTTCGATCGCGAGCAAGTGCAAGATGTCGTACGTCGCTCTCCGGCTGAAACGGAGTATGAAATCGTGCGGCATCAGTATCCCGACACTTCCGCCGGCCAATGGGCGCTGGCCGAGTGGTGTAAGGAGAAAAAGCTCACCGACTTGCGCAAGAGCCATCTCGAGCGCGTCATCGAGCTCGAGCCCAATCACGAGAACGCTCGGGCGGCGCTCGGATACAACCGCTTGCAAGGACAGTGGCGAACGCGCGCGGAGCACCTCTCGTCGCTCGGCAAAGTGCAATACAAAGGTCAGTGGCGTTATCCGCAAGAGATCGAGATCATCGAAAGCAAGCAAAAGAACGAACAGGCCAAGCAAGCCTGGTTCGGCAATTTGAAACGCTTGCGCGACAAGCTCGGCGGCACCGGTTCGCAAGCTGCCGTCGACGGCATCGTCAACATCGTCGACCCTGCGGCCGTGCCCGCGTTGAAGCAATTTATGGATAAGGAAGACGACGCCGTGACGCGTAAGCTCTACGTGCGCGCGTTGGCGAAGATCGGCACCGGTGCGGCGGAGATGATCCTGGCCGAACGATCGTTGAACGACGACTCCGAAGAGATCCGCCTGACCGCGCTCGACTTGCTGGCCGCATCGCCGCAGAAAAGCTTCGTCGATTATTACATTCAGCAATTGCATAGCGCCGACAACGAAATCGTCAATCGTGCGGGAGTTGCTTTGTCGCGCTTCAAAGATCCACGCAGCATCGCGCCGCTCATCGATGCCTTGGTGACGAAGCACAAATACTCGATCACTACGGGTAATCCCGGCGGAGGTCTGAGCGCCGGTCAAGGGAGCGGCGGGGCCGGGCTCAGCACAGGCTCGAGCACGCGCGTTGTGACTGACGAAAAGCAAAACCAGGGAGTGCTGGAGTCGCTCGTTTCGGTCGTCGGCAATAAGGTGAACTATCGTTTCGACGTCCAAGCCTGGAAGCAATGGTACGCCGGGCAAAAGAAGATGCGGCTGTTGGACGTGCGGAGAAGTTGACTCGCGCTTCGCTCCGTCGACGTTGAGATTCAATGACTGCCGCAGCACGAAAATGCTAGCGTTGCATCCTGACTATCTGCCGTTATTCCGCCCCTGTCGGATGTTTTAGGCGGAATCTTTAAATCCTCGGCTTCGACCGTGACGACGGTTACCGTAGCGAGGAACGCGTCGGTTCGTCGCGCGCTCTGAGAAGCGTCGTTGTCGCGGCCGATTTGCCGCACGGACGCTATTCGAGCGATTGGTTTCCATCGTTAAGGAGTTGCCTCTGATGAAGACAACCTTGCGTTTCGCCGCTCTCGGCTGCGTTTGTGTTGCATTCCTCGGTTGTAAGGCCAGCGCACCGACCGCGGTGGCGACTCCGCCGTCGGCGTTCGTTCCGCTGCCGCCGATCGAACGAGAAGTCGGCCCCGGCGGCGAGGTCGTTCCAACTCCTCAGGCTCAGCCGACCTCACGTAGTTGGATGCAAAAGGTATCGGACTTTTGCACGCCGAAGCCGGCGCCGAAGAGCGTTAAGAATCGAGTCTACGAATCCGACAACGTCCCTTATACGGACTAGGTCGTCGCGGTGACGAGAAATCGCATCGTCGGACGTTGGAAGACGATCGCACAATCGGTGATCAGCGTTGCGTCGTCGGCAACGTGTTGCGTCGGACCACGGGCTTGAGCGAACTGTTGGCCGCGACGGACGATTGCCGTTGCAGATCCCAGCCCGACGATGTGACGACGAACTCGTACGTTCCTTCCGTCAGCACGACGCGCGTGGTGCCGTAGGTTTCGCCTCGATCGAACTCGACGGTAGTGCCGTCTCCATCGTTCAACGACTTGCTCTCTCCCGGCGCCAACGTCACTTCTCGAGAATTATCGACGATAAACGAGACCTGCCCGCCCGAGCTCGACGGGTTGACGACCTTCACGGTTTCCCGAGCCGACTCCCGAGTAGACGTCTCGCGAATCGAGGATGCAGCGGGCACCGCGTTGGAACGAAGGTTCGGTGCCGCCGCGGTCTGCAAGCTCGGGGCCTGCGTGGGTGCCGGAGCAGCCGCGGTCGGAACGGCGACGGGAACGCTCGCACTTACCGGAGTCGGCACGTAGACGACCGGTTGCGGTGCCACAGGAACGTAGCGCACGGGGGGAGCATACCAGTAATAGTCCCCCCAATAGCCATAATACGGACGATGGTGATGATGATGGTAGCCATGCCCGTAACCGTTGCCGAAAAGGAAATCGACATGAACTTGTGCTTGCGATTCGGCCGTCTGCAGACCGACGGCGCAACACGCGATGAGGCAAGTAAGTAACCAGCGACGATTCATTGACGAAAATCCTACAAGAGAAGAACGGAGCCGTTCGATCATGCCGTAGTTAATTGCCGATGTTTGCACCGGGACCGACCTCATGGTGTCTAGCGGAAGCCACGGATCGTCTGCTTCGCATGACGCAGCCTAGGTCATTTTCCGCCCAAACAGGAATAACATCGGCGCACGCGACCGAACGGCCTCAGCAAAACGCCGCGACGTAAACACCGATCAAACGGATTCGGCTCTCCCGACCGGTATCGCGGCGGAGCATAGGGAATCTACGGCACAGCGGCAATGGAGATGCGAAGTGGCTTGGGGAGCGAGTCGGTCCACATCCGGCTCAACGTCCGGAACTCCCATCCCTCCACATCGCGGCAACGCCGGCAAAGCAGCAAAAGCGGTTTAGCGCACCCGACAGCTCACCTAGATCAATGGCTCGCTGAACTATTTCGCTGCTTCATTGCAACAAACCACTTCTCGACGCCATGCCAACTTGCGGCACCTAACACCAAGGCGATCGCCGACGCACACACCGTCAAGCCGTAAGGTCCGAACGCCACATAGGGCGACGCCCAAAGCAGAAGCGATTGTTGGACTGGAAATCCATACAGATAGACGCCGTAGGAATAGTCAGCCTTTACATCTCCTAACAATCGAACAAGCTCGGGCTGATAGGCGATCCACAATAGCAAATACGTCCCTGCAATCGAAAGCACCGGTTCCAAAATATCAGGACGAACCACGGCGACGCCCACGATCGTGGCCGCTCCAACCGCAGCCAAGATGTTGCTATAAGGAATGCGGTTGCGGAGGCGATGGAATAAGACTCCAGCCATGAAAAACGTGAAGAACCTCGGCAAGTAGAAAACATCGCCGATGATCGCCGTGACGATCCAATGAGAGGAAAGACGAAATCCGCTGAAATACCACAGCCATAAGAGAGTGAAAACCGCGATGCAAACGGAGATCTTCCGCAGCGACTTAGCCGCCATCGCCAAAAACACATAGCAAACGAATTCATAACGAATGGTCCAAAGCGAACCATTCATCACTCCCGGATAAGGATTGTTTTCAAACGTCGAAAGCAGCCCGCCGTAAGGAAATCCATATCCGACGAGATCGATCATGTTAAAAGCGATGATTCCCCACTGCCGCGCGCTATAGCCCGTGAACGGCATCTCGCTTGCCAGGGGTGCTAGGACGAAAGCTTGAATAGCCGACAAAATTAAGAATGCGGGATAGACTCGCAGAACCCTCTTGAGGATGAACTCTTTGATCGTTTTACTCTTCACCAGGCTATGGCTCACCAAGAAGCCGCTGATGATGAGAAACAAATCGACTACCACGGTCCCGATCGTGGTACCCGTCAACTTCCATAGTGGTTCGTCGGCCTCATCGCCGTCGACCAAAAGAAACGAATGGCTGAGAATGACGGCCAACGCTAAAAGCAGCCGAATAGGGACGAACAGGTTCCGTCGAAAGCTTTCGTCCGTGCGCCAAGTAGCGATCGATCGGCAAGGCTTTTCTTGAGCGTCGATCATGACGTGCATCGGCTCATGCGTTGCGGCATGGAAAGTGATCGAGCCGCTACGCTGCGCGGGTTCGCAATTGCCAGCGGCGCTTCGAGAACCAGCCTTCATTCAAGGCGCTCGTCGCTACGCGGTCTTCCAGGTTCGGGCGAAAGACCGTGAGCAGCAGCAACGGCAGATACCACGCCATGTAAGCGCCGCCGCCGTCGAGATGCCAGAACTGCGTGGCAAGCATGACCGCGGCCGAGCAACTGATGAGCGTTCCCAGGTTCTTCTGGGCAGGCCACAACGCAAAGCCGGCGCTGAGCACTAAGAAGGCGAACATCACCGGAATGCGATACGGCGCCGAGGCATCGCTGAACGACCAAAAGCCCGTTTCGGTTTTCGCACCGATCAAGTTCGTCCAGCCGAAGAGCTCTTTGAGGCTATCCAGAAACGCATGCGTATCCTGGAGCAGAAACGCCATGATGCCGATCAACACGGCCCAACTGATCGTGAAGCCGCCGAGAAAGCGAAACATTCCTTTGCGCCAATAAAAGCCGCACCACAGCGGGAGCAAGAAAAGCGGATAGTAAATCACGCCCGACGCTAAGCCGATCAAGACGCCTGCGATCAACGGATCGTGATACGCCAAGATCGCCCACACCAGCAACGCCGCCGGCAGCACATGGTCGACATGGCCCGTCAGTTGTGCCGTGTATGGGAGTAGTAGATAGAGCGTTGCGGCCGAGATGCCGGTTCGTACGTTGTCGAAGTGCCGCACGCCGATCAAGACTAAGCCGACGACGACCGCCATGTGCGACAAGATCGCCGTGGTGCGCGAAGCCGCGATCTGCTTCGTCTGGCGACTCACTTTCGGCGTCGAGTTCACATCGCTTGCGGTCGTGGCGTTGGCATCCATAATGGCTGACGTCGATACGCTCGGCAGCCACATCATTAAGAAGAAGCCGGGTCGGTTGCGCACCGTTACATCGGCGGCTTCGCTGGCAGCCGCTTGCGAAGGGTCGGCCGGTTCGTCGTCGTTCAGTGCCAGCGCACGGTCGACTTGTCGCGCGGCCGCAAGATCTCGCTCGGTCGGCGTGTAGATGAGCACGTTCACCATCAAAAATACGAACAGCGAGATGCCGAGAAACGTCATGCCGCCGGGCGAGAGATTCGTTTCCAACAACGGGCGGCGCACCATCGTCGGATCGAGCAAGATGCGAATGAGAAACAGTCCGCCGACGACGAACAGCCAAACATAGCCGAGTTGCTGAAGCTCCGGCTCCTTGCGCGCAATGAGCAGCAGGCCCGGCGCGTATGAGATCAGTCCGATGAGGTCGAGATTGCGCACGCTCCAAAAGCGATTGAACTTAAAGAAGATGGCGATCGAAAGCAGCGACGCGAGATAAACCCACGTCGTTGCATTCAGATCGTAATCGTATAAAAGTTTATTCATCGTGCGTGCGACAGGGCCCAGGCATGAACCTCTGTTGACGCAAAGCGCGCAGAGGAACTCCATTCGTAACACTGTAACCTATTTGAATTACGCATCTTTGCAAGATGAAGTTTGCTCGCCCGAGCTTCTTTCTACGCGTAATCCATGGTTTTTCGCAGTCGACTTTACCGACCGGGCCGACCCTGAGGCCAGAGGTCGACCGTGCCGCTTCCGATAGTCGTAACCGGACGCTCTAGCGGCTAAGTCTCGCCGCTTTCGGAGTCGGCCTCGGCAACCGCAGCGATGCCGATGCGTCGTCGCGCATTTTCGGCCCAGGGGCTTTCCGGAACGAGGGCGAGGAAAGCCCTCCAATGCACTTCGGCCTCGGCACTTAGGCCCACCTCGTCGAGCGCCCGAGCCAAATGATAATGCACATCGGCGTAATCGTCGTGATAGCGCAACGCTCCTTGAAAGGCCGCGATCGCTAAGTCGAAGCGTTTTTCTTCGACGAGCAGGCAGCCGAGATTCGCTCGGGCCTCGACATAATCTTCGTTCAACTCCACGGCCGTGAAGTAGCGCTCGCGCGCACCGCCGAGATCGCCGAGCCGATAGAGGACGTCGGCCAACGCGAAACAAATTTCGGCGTTGAGGCCGCCGGTCGCGAGCGCCGCGCGATAAAGATCGGCGGCTTCCGCTAAGCGGCCCATCTCTTCCAGCTCGACTGCCGTTTGACAAAGCCGCTTCGCGGAACGAGGCGGCGCAAGATCGCCGGACAAATCCGGCAACGGCGCCGGAGCGACATCAGAGACCGACTCGCTTGGCGAAGTGGAATGCAGTTCATCGGCCGTGCCGAAATCGAAACGATACTGACCCCCTGCTTCGAGCAAGCCATCTCCTTGACGAAGAAGCAACGCTTCTCCTTCGACGATGATCGAAAGCTGCGCCAGCGGCCGCTCGACTGTTGGAAGCAATCTCCCGAGCGCGGTCAATTGCTTTTCGATCGTCTTCGGCGAGGCCCCGCCTGCGAGCAATTGCGTGAGTCGCCTTGCCGTTTGCACTTCGCAAAAATCAAAGTACGGCAACTGGCGCACTTCGCGTGCCGGTATGATCAGCCCTCGCCGATGCCAGCGACGAACCACCGTCGCCGGTACTCCGAGCAATTCGGCCAGCATCGCCGGCGTGTAGAGTCGATGCACTTGTTGCCGCGGTTCGACGACTCCGAGCGCTTCCCACAATTCCGTTTCGCTCACGACCCGCACGGCCGTCGGTTGCGGCGAGGTTTGTTCGATGCGCTCCGCCAGATCGGACGGCGGAAGATCTTGCTCGCCGACGACGATAAGCCGCACTTCCGCATCCAACTCGTCGACGACGACCGCCCCGCGCGCGACAAGCAGCTTGCGCGCCGCCGATTTCGTCATGCCCGCCAGCTTGCCGACGATCACGGTTCGTAGACCGGCGACGTCGAGCTTTGCGGCGGAAGAACCGGAATCGGCGGACATGGGAACCGGGCCTGTCGTTGCAAAGTTTATAAGGAAGTTATAAGTAAGTATGTCAGTCTTGCGAGCCGAGCAGAGGGTGTCAATCGGGCACACGGCAATCGGACGACGGCGAGAACCGAATCGGTTATCGTTAAGTCGTCGCCCCATTCCTTTGATTCCTGAGCGTCTGCATGTCCGAGATCGTCGCTTACCACGAAGCAGGCCACGCGCTCATGGCATTCGTGCTCGGCGGCGAAGTTCGGCTTGTCACGATCGAGCCCGACCGCGACGACGGGCCGGAGCGCCAAGGGGATACGCAAGTCTTGTGGCGGCGTTCGCGAGACGGCGACAAGGAGTTCGCCAAGAAGGCCGTTCAAGTAAGCCTTGCCGGACCGGTCGCCGAAATGATTTACACCGGCGAGCCGTATCATCCCGGCCATGTCGCTGAGTGGGCCGCCGATTGGAACGAAGCGTGGACCGCCGCTCTAGCGCTCCATGCCGACGAGCGCCGTCGGCTGGCGTACCTCGAAGACGTATCCGTGAAGCTCTACCATCGACTGAAGCACGACGATCTCTGGTCGCCTCTCGCGGCCTTGGCCGATCATCTGCTCGCGCACGAAACTTTGGAAAACGAACAAGTCGAAGAAATCGTTCGAGAATGGCTGGACGGATGAAAATCTTATTTCTTCACGGTTGGCAATCGGTCGTGGGTGGTGTGAAACCAAGCTACCTGGCTCGACACGGCCATGAGGTCATCAATCCGAAACTCCCCGACGAAGACTTCGCCGCCGCGCTGACGATCGCGCAAGAAGCATTCGATCGGCATCGGCCCGACGTCGTGGTCGGCTCGTCGCGCGGTGGTGCCGTGGCGATGAACATCCGTAGCGACGGCGCGCGGCTCGTACTGCTGTGTCCGGCTTGGAAGCGCTGGGGCGTCGCGACGACGATCCCGCCCGGCAGCGTCGTGCTGCATTCGCGCCAAGACGAAGTCATTCCTTTCGCGGAGAGCGAAGAACTGATTCGTAAGAGCAATCTACCGGATTCGGCCCTGCATGAAGTCGGCACCGATCATCGGCTCGCCGACCCTGAGCCGTTGGCGGCCATGCTCCTGGCGTGTGAAAAATAGAAAGCGATCGGCGAACATCCCCGCTTCGCTTAGAATGCGGCACTCCAGCCAAGTATACGAGGATGCAGTGTTTACCTTTCGTCGACCGACCGATGCCGCTCTCCGCCGCTTCGTCGACACGCAAGTCGGGCTCGATTTCACGTATACCGACGTCGGCGCGACCGCGACCGTAGTACTTCACGCAGGCTACAACGTCGATCGGACCCGGCGCAACATCGGCCTGGGGGACCATGATTATCGCTCGGCAATTCAGGCTCTTCGCGCTTGGCGCCACTTCGAGCTAGGTTGGTTGAGCGTTTGGCAACCGGACCTTCCGATCGAAACAGGACGCATCGCCGTCGTCGTAGCGCGAGCGCTCGGCCTTTGGTCGGCCCATACGGCGCGCATCGTCTACGTGATCGACGAGCCGCACCGTTTCGGCTTCGCCTATGGAACGCTCCCGGGCCATGCCGAACAAGGGGAAGAACGCTTTCTCGTCGAACAACTCGCCGACGGCTCCGTATGGTACGATGTCGTCGCGTTCTCGCGACCACGGCATCTCTTGGCTAAGCTCGCTTACCCTTTCATCCGTCGACTGCAGAAACGCTTCGGTCGCGAAACGGCCGATGCGATGGTTCGCGCCGTACGAAGCCGCGCCGATCGGAGCGAGAACGAAGCATGACGCGACTACCGATCACCGTCATCTCCAATGCCTCGTCGGGCACGTCGAAACGCGTGGAGTTGGAAATGACTCTGCAAGCGCACTTTGCGAAGTACGGTGCTCAAGCCAAGATCATACTCGTGGAAAACGGCGCGTCGCTGATCACACGCGCGCGGGAAGCCGTCGCCGAGGGGTGCCGGACGCTCGTCGCCGCCGGGGGAGACGGAACGATCAACGCCATCGCGTCCGTGGTCGTCGATACCGAGGTCGCGCTCGGCGTGTTGCCGCTCGGCACGTTAAATCATTTCGCCAAAGATCTCGGCATCCCGCTCGATATCGAACGGGCCGTGAAGACGATCGTCGACGGCGACGTACGGTCGGTGGATGTCGGCGAGGTCAACGGTCGGGTGTTCGTCAACAACTCCAGCCTCGGACTCTATCCGACGCTAGTGCGCGAGCGCGAGCAACGGCAGAGCCTAGGTCGTTCGAAATGGTCGGCTTTCGCCCTCGCTAGTCTGACTGTGCTCGGCCGTTACCCATTCGTGAAGGTCGCGATCACGATCGACGGAAAGCAGATCTCACGTAAGACCCCGCTCGTCTTCATCGGCAACAATCGCTACCTGATCGAAGGGCTTCGAGTCGGTCAGCGCGATCGCCTCGATGCCGGCGTATTGTCCGTCTACCTCACGCGCGATATCGGGCGCGTCAAGCTGATCTGGTTTGCGTTGCGAGCGTTGTTCGGGAAACTGCGCGACGAAAAAGATTTCGATGCCTTGGAAACCACGGCGCTGCGGATCATCACCTCGGGCCGGCGAGTTCGCGTGTCGGCCGATGGAGAAATCGAAAAGCTCGACATACCATTGGAATATCGCATCAGACCGGGAGCGCTTCAGGTCGTCGTTCCCCGAGCGGCAGAGAAGCAAAAGTTAGAAAAATAAGATGACTCGCAAGCTGATTCATATTTCCGATATCCATTTCGGCCGCGTCGATCAAGCGACCGTCGAACCGCTGATTCGCGCGGCGCATGAAGTTCGTCCCGACGTGATCGTCGTCTCAGGCGATCTCACGCAGCGCGCGCATGCGTCGGAGTTTCGCGAAGCTCGTCGCTTTCTCGACGCGTTGCCGAAGCCGCAACTCATCGTGCCGGGCAACCACGACGTGCCGTTCTACAACATCGCCGCACGTTTTCTTACGCCTCTTGCCAACTATCGCAAATACATCGATACCGAGCTCGAGGCCCGTTACGAAGACTCGGAGCTCATCATTCAAGGGATCAATACGGCCCGTTCCTTAACTTGGAAAAACGGCCGGATCAACGAGCGGCAGATCGACCTCATGCGACGCTCGTTTTGCGGCGCTCCATCGACCACGACCAAGATTCTCGTCACGCATCATCCGTTGGATCTTCCGCGTCGTTTCGACGACGACGACATCGTCGGCCGAGCGCGACCGGCGATGGAAGCGCTCGCCGAGTGCGGCGTCGACTTGCTCTTGGCCGGGCACTACCACATTGCTCATACCGGCGACACGCGGGCTCGCTATCCGATTGAGAATTTCTCGGCCCTAGTGGTGCAAGCCGCGACGACGACCTCCTCGCGCGTGCGCGAAGAACCCAACTCCTTCAACCTACTCCGCATCGAACCTGCGGAAATCACGATCGATCGCTACACCTGGCGCCCGGCGGAAGGAATCTTCGCGTCGTTCCTGACGGAGCAATTTCATCGCACCGAGCAAGGTTGGACTCGCCGCGAAAGCAGGCAACCGGAAGGGCGAGACGTCGTTATCGAGTAGTCGGGGCGAGTACCTTATCTAACCACGTTCTCAGTTGCTTTCGCTCGGGAATATCCTTGAGCACCCATTCGTCGCTGTGATTCGGATAGGGAATCGCCAGCAATGTCGTGCTCGTGAGACCGTCATGACGTTTGAGATAGGCAGCCGTGTCATCGATCGATTTTTCGTGCGAGATGAATTGCGGCTTGCCGTGAAAGCGCACGAGCCTTTTCGCGGCCGAGGCCTCGTCGTCGTCGGAAAATCCCCAACGGCGGACACCATCGTAATGGCTATGTGCGATGATCGCGCGCCAGAGTTTCGCGGTGGCGTCGTCGCGCAGGCCGATATATCCGCAAGCGATCGCGCCGCGCGAAAAGCCGGTAAGGATCACTGCGTCTCGGTCGCCGCCGTAGTCGGCACAGATGCGCTCGACGGTCGTGCGACAATACGCGGCCGTGGCGTCTGCGTCGCCCCACCAATTCAGCGCGTGCTTGCGCTGTTTCAGATCGACGAACGGCAGACTCACCCAAATCATGCGCCGGCCGCCGGAAATTCCGTAGCCGAGCTTGCAATCTTCGACCCGTCCCACGCTTCGATCTCCCAGCGCATTCGAGTAGCCGCCGTTGCCGGGATACTCGACGATCACCGGATACTTCTCGCCCGCTTTCCAATCCGGCGGCAAGTAGAGCGCGTGATAGATACCACCGTCTTCGAATCCGACGTTGCGCTGTTGCACACGCTTGCCGGCCTCGGGCACTCCCTCGACAACGGCAGGCACCGTGAGATCGGACGGCAACTCATGGATGTTCGTTTGCGCAACGGCCGACGCCGTGCTCCAGAAGCTTAAAAACATGGTGATCGCCCATGTTCGGCTATAGGCGATCGAAAACAGATTCGTCATCGGATGTCGTTCCGTTTCAAATGAAATCTCGACGCACTCTGCTGCAAGCACCGCCACCGAGGACTAGAATGCGCCGCTGATTCGTGAAGTGTAACCGATGCCTGCCGTTCGCGAATCATCCCGCCTTCGTAAGCCCGCCCCCCACCTCTCGCGATTGGGAGCCGTATCTATGTCGCTTTCGCTCACGATGCTCGGTCTCTTGCTGGTCGCTCAAGCGCCGCAAGCGCCTTCAGCGACAGCCACGATTTCCGCCGAGCTAACGCCTGTGCGTATCGCGAAGCCTTTGCATGGGCACATTCATCCCTCGGTGTGTCTCTCGTCGAAGGGGACGCTCGTCGTCATCTACGGCCATGTCAATCATCGCGACCTACGCGTCTCGCGTTCTACCGACGGCGGACGATCGTGGACCGTTTCCGAACCCTTTCGGCCGACGGTCGATAAGTCGTACTATCCCGGTTCGCTCACGACATTGAGCGACGGCAGATTGCTGCATTGCTGGAATCGATGGGACACCGACACGACGGAAAAGGAACCGCGGTCGGTGCTCTATTCCTTCTCCGGCGACGACGGTGTTACCTGGAGCGAAGCCGAAGCCATGCCGCGCGAGGCGACGGTCCCGAGCATTATTCGTCATCCGGTCGTCGAACTCGCGGGCGATCGTTGGCTCGTTTCGCTGATGGATAAGACGATACTCTTCGATCCGAAAACCACGACAAGCGTTCCCTTCGGCGACGGTCGCGTGCATGGGCTGGTGCCGATCGTGCGCACGCCGCGCGGCACGTTCGTCAGCGGCGCCGGCCTTCGCTCGACCGACGACGGAAAGAACTGGACCCCCATCGAAAAGTTTCCCGATCTCAAGGACCAAGGCTGGCGGCACGAACTCGTCTGCCTGGCGAACGGTTGGCTACTCGCTTCCGAGATTCTCGGGCCGGGAGTCGGCGGCGAAAGCATTCGCTACCGTATCTCGCGCGACGATGGCCTGACGTGGGGCTCGCACTACACCTACTATGATCCCGGGCGAGCGATCGGCGGCCGCGCGTGCCCACGCACGGTGCAACTCGACAAGGAGACGATCGGCGTCGTGTTCTACGACATCGACCCGAAGCAAACAGGAGGCCCGGCCTTGTTCTTTCTGCGCATTCCGATCGCGAAGCTCGCGGGCTGAGCGAGGGTAGTGCATCCCGCCGACCTCGCGCTGCTACAGCAAGCCCGGAATCGGCTCCCCCATGTGGCCGAAATAGATCGGGCGATTCGCTTCCGTATAGAGCGGACGATCACGATCGATCCCGAGCTTTTCGTAGATCGTCGCCGCGTAGTCTTCGGGCGTATAGCCTGCGCCGACCGGGTAGCCCCCTTCGTCGTCGGTTCGGCCGATGATCTGCCCGCCGCGCACTCCGGCTCCGGCGAAGACCATCGAATAGGCGTGCGGCCAATGGTCGCGTCCTTGAAACTTATTGATCTTCGGCGTGCGCCCGAACTCGGTGACGAAGCAGACGAGCGTTTCGGCGAGCAAACCGCTCCGATCCAAGTCTTCGATCAGCGCGGAGTAAGCTTGATCGACGCTCCCCATCATCACCCAATGCGCAATGCCGAAGCGACCGGCACCGGCTCCGCTGGCGCCGGGCAGCTCGCACGTTTCTTTCGCATAGATGAAGTCGTGATGATCCCAGTTGAGGTTGCCGCCCCCCTGCATCTCGGGCTTGCGCGGCCAGCGCGTATCGACCGTGACGAAGCGCACTCCCGACTCGATGAGCTTGCGCCCCATCAGATAACAAGCGCCGCGGTGTCCTGCCCCGTAACGCTCGCGCACTTCCGCCGACTCCCCTTGCACGTCGAAGGCTCGCGTTACGTCGGGGCTGGTGAGGGTATCGAACGCTTGATCGTAGAAGCGATCCATCCCGGCGAGCGGACGGGGCGTCGGGTCGGTGGTGACGAACGAGCGATTCAATTCGTGCAACAACGAGCGGCGAGTTTTCATCCGGGCTTCGGTGTTGTCTTCGCGCGGCAACAGATCGCCGACCTTCCAGCGTGGGTCGGAGAGGTCCGAGCCGCCGGTCTTGAACACACGATAGCCTTGCGATAAGTATCCGGTCGCGGTCACGGCATTCTGCTCATTGTTGCCGGGCACCATCACATACGGCGGCAACGCGGCATTCTTGGTCCCGACGATCTTCGATACGACGCTGCCGATGTCCGGCATCAAGATCGGGTTGCCGGGATGTGCGCCCGAGAGAACGTATTGCGTGCCGTTGGGATGCGCGTCGGCACCCGCCTTCTTATGATGAAACGAACGGACGACGGCGAGCTTGTCGGCCAGGCGCGCGGTCTTCGGCAAGAGCTCGGTGAAGCGCATGCCGGGCACGTTCGTATCGATCGGCTTGTAGGGACTCCGATGCTCGGCGACCATCTCGGGCTTCGGATCCCAAGTGTCGAGATGCGACATTCCCCCTTGCTCGAGGATGACGAGGACGTTTTTCGCCTTCGCATCGGGACGACTACCGGAAGCCGCCGGTTCGGCCGCGGCGGCAAGGTGCGACATCCATCGCGGCGAAGAAACGCCGAGCAAGCCAAACGCTCCGGCCTGGAGCCACCGGCGCCGAGTCCAAGCAGCCGCTTCCAACGACGACGCAAAGCGGCGGGCGGACATAGGCAAGACCTCAAGGCGGGCTGAAGAGAGAGAGTATGAGGCGAGGCAGGGACGAACCGATATCTTATGGCGGGATATTAAATATAACCCGCCCATCGTCGAACGTCACCAGAGCTTGCGGCGGCAAACGCCTCGAAGAAGGATGTCAAAATACCCGATAAATCGTTGCATATCCTTTTACTGATTAGGTTTAATACTCCGGCGAGCAAGGCAGAGAGCGACGGGAAGCTCACATTTACGTTGAAACGGCCATGGGTGTTGTATAATAAATCAACAGCGAATCGGTCATCGTCCGATCCAATGGGTATGTATGCATAGACGTTCATGTCGTTTGGGATTTGGATGACGACCCGCGAGGAAATGTGCAACACATCGAGGAGCACGGCTTCACCAAGGACGATGTCGAAACGGTTTTATTCGATCCAAAAAGCAAAACCACGATCAGTAACTCGAGCGGCGAAATGCTGACTTTCGGCTATGCGCACGGACAGCACATCTGCGTCGTCTGGGAACACATCATGGACGATCCAATAACGATGCGGCCGATCACGGCCTTTGAAGCACCCGAGAGTATGGGAAGGCGATACCGATGAGCATCGACAAGAAACGACGATCCGCGCCGATAACGAACGAACAAGCAGCGCGCGACGCGAAAATTCGCGCCAAGTATCAAGCAACCAAACCGTCGCTGCAAAGTCTCGTCGAAAGCGCTCAAGCGGATGAGCCGACCTCGCATGGCGACTACTTGCAATTGATGCAGTTGTTCGGAACGCTCCGTGAGCTACGTCAAAAGCGAGGCCTAAGCTTGAGCCAAGTCTTCGAGAAGTCGGGTATCGATCGAGCCGCTTTGAGCCGACTAGAGAATGGTCAAGTGACTAATCCGACCGTGGCAACACTCGAAAACTTCGCGCATGCCTTAGGTGCGCGCGTGCGATTCGTGGTCGAGGTAGACGAAAATTAGGTCGGCCGTAGTCCGGGGTAGTAGCGCAGAATTCTCGGATCTTCCACTCTAGCTAACACGCCGAAACACTATGGACGCCACACGAGTCGAGAACTTCATCAAGTCACATTGCGCTCCATTTCCGCTTACGCCAACGACTCGACTTCAAATCCCTTGCGATACTCGCGGCGCAAGAGCTTGTTCGCGTCGGGGAGGTTCGTGACTTCGAGCTTCGCGGCGTCCCATTCGAGCTTCGTATCCGGGAAGCGATTGGCGACTACGCCGAGCAACAGCGCTTCGGTAAGGGGACCGGCGTAGGCGAAGTCGGCGCTGGTCTTGCCGGTGCCGAGGCAGGCGTCGACCCATTGATGATAATGGCTTTGAGATCCGACCTCAGGCCGTTTGTAGTCGGCGAATTTCTCTTGAGGAAACAGCAGCGGTTCGGAAACGTGGGGCAAGAGCATCACGCCCCCTTCGCCGACGAAGAGCGCGGCTTGGCCCGGCAGTTGGAAGCCGGCCGGCACCTTCGCCGAGGCCGGCAGATGCAAGTCTTCGAGCTTCGGCGGAGCGAAGCCGCCGTCGTACCACTTCCACGAGAGCGATTCGGTGGTGAACTTCGTCGTGGGGAATTCGTATTCGACGATGTTCTTTTCCGGGTGGCCGATATTAGTCGGCGTGCGGCAGGTGGTCTTGGCCCACTTCGGAAAGGTGAGCGCGAGCGCGGCATACGGCGTGTCGAAGATGTGTACGCCCATGTCGCCGAGCGTGCCGGTGCCGAAGTCGACGAGCTTGCGCCAGTTGCCGGGATGATACGCACCCGCCGCATACGGCCGCTCCGCCGCGGTGCCGAGCCAGAGATTCCAATCGAGCGACTCGGGCACCGGCTGGGTTGCTTGGAACGCTCCGCCGTCGTAGCCCCAGTTCTTGTTCGACCAAGCATGCACTTGGCTCACCTTGCCGATCACGCCGCTTTGAATCATCTCGACGGCGCGACGATAGACGGCGCTGGAATGAACTTGAATGCCCATCTGCGTGACGAGTTTTTTCTTCTCGGCCACTAGGCGGAGTTGCCGCGCCTCGAACACTTCATGCGTCAACGGCTTCTGGCAATAGACCGGCTTGCCGTGGTTCAAGGCCGTCATCGCAGCCGGCGCATGCGTATGGTCGGGGGTCGAAACGACGACTGCATCGATCGTGTCGCCGAGCGTCGTGATCATCTCGCGATAATCGCGAAACGTCTTCGCGCCGGGATGCTTCGCCAGGGCCGCCGCGAGATTTTTCGCGTCGACATCGCACAGCGCCGCGACTTCCACTTGCTTGTGACTCGCGATGGAGCTTAAGTCGGCACCACCCATGCCGCCGACACCGACGTGTGCGGTGCGGAGCTTTCCGTTCGGCGACACGGCTCGAGCGCCGACCGCGCCGTTGGAAAGCAACGTCCATGAAGCGAACGCGGCACCGGTTTTAAGAAAATCGCGACGATCGAACGCGTAGGCCATGGCGAGTCACTCACGAATGCAGAGGGCGGGAATGGGGGGCGGGGATTCGGCAATTCTAATCGGAACGTGCGGCTATTGCTTCAAGTAATTTTCGAGCGACTTTCGCTGTTCGTCGGTCAAAGGCTTCCAATCGACCTTCACGTCGGGAAACTCTTTCTTGACGACTTCGACCTCTTCGGCAGACATATCCGTTTGCCAAAGTTCGAGCTTCTTCAGCGCCGGAAGCGATTTCAACGCCGCCAGGCCGGCGACGGTGAAATGTGCCTCGCCGATGCTCAGCGTTTCGAGCGTCTTGATCGTCGCGAATGTCGGCAGCGAGGCATCGCTGAGCGACACCGCTTTGCCACCGCCCCAAGGGAGGCGCTGGCCCATCTTGAGCGCTCGCAGGTTCGTCAACTTCGCGATTTCCTGATTGGCCGCCTCGCTTTGATAAGTGTGCCAAGTCGAGAGTTCGCGGAGCTGCGTGATCGTCGCAATGGCTGCGAAGCCGGCGTCTCCCATCGACATGCCGGCGACGGTCAACCGCTCTAACTTCGGACACTCCTTCAAGGCGGCAAGGCCGACGCCCGTAAACCCTTCGAGCCGAAACGAGAGATGGAAAAACGATAAGAAGCGCAGGCCCTTGAGGGCCGCGAAATGTTTCAGCCCGTCGTCGGAAAGGCGTGCGCCGTCGAGGCCGATTTGTTCGAGTTCTTGCAGGCCGGCGAGATGCGGAAGGGTCGTATCGTCGAGCCCTTTGACGTTGCCGTAGAGGGTCAGCGTTTTCAAGTGCGCGAGCTTGCCGATCGCGCGAAACTCCGCATCGCCGAGCTTCGAGGAATCGCGAAAGAAGATCTCGCGAACGGAACCCTCTTTCACGGTAACCTTGCCGCCGAGGGCTTCAAGTTGCGTTGCGACGGCGGCATCGTCGGCGCGCGAGTCGGCAACCAGAAACGAACAGAGCAAGCCGATGACCAACGAGATGCGCAACATAATAAAGCTGATCGATAAGAGGGGTGTCGTAAGAGAAAACGGCCGCGACGCAGCGGCGATTACTTCAACGTCTTGCGAAGCCAAGCGATGAGTTGCTCTTGATAATCCGAGCCGAGCGCTTTCCATTTTCCCATCCCGTGCTCGCCGCCGGCCACGGTGATGAGATCGCACGTGTTGCCCGCGGCCTGCATTTGTTTTTGGAACATCGGCGACTGCTCGTATGGGACCTGCGCGTCGTTGTCGCCGTGGATCAAGAGATAAGGAGGAAGGCCGGAACGCACGCGACTGCTCGGCGAAGCGTCGTGCAGTTTGCGAAAGGCTTCGTCGTTCATTTCCGTAAGATCCAAGAGGGCCTTCATCGGGCCGCCGAGTTCCTGTTTATGCTTCACGCGCCATTCGAGGTCGTGCGGCGCGTAGATCGGCACGACCGCTGCGACGCGCAAGCTTTCGTCGTCGCTCGTACCGGTCCAAGAGACGAGATGCCCCCCTGCCGATTCGCCGACGAGTGCGATCCGCTTCGGATCGACCCGATATTCCTTCGCATGGGCCTTCACCCAGCGGATTGCCGTGGCGACGTCGTCGGCGCAGGCCGGCCAACGGTGTTGCGGCGCGAGCCGGTAGTTGATCGTAAACCATGTGAAGCCGGCTTTGCCGATCGGCTCGAACAACGGCTTGATATAGGTTTGCTTATCCCCTTGAGTAAAGCCGCCGCCGTGAACGAAGATGACGGTCGCAAACGGCCCCTCTCCCTCGGGCACGAACGCATCCAATGTGAGCGACACGTCGCCGACCTTGGCGAATTCGATATCGCTGTGAAGCCCTGCCGCGACCGGCTTCGCGGTATTCAATTTCGCATCGTCGGCACCGGCACTTCCGGCACAAAGAAGACTTAGTACGACGACCGGGATGGTGAGACGTCTCATGGTTGCTCGATCAAAGTGAGAGAACTAATTAGCCGGTACGCGTTAGCGTCCGGTTACTACTTCACTGTTACTACTTCACTGTGAGGCGTAATCGACATCGCTCTCGAACCGGGGGCTAACGCCCTCCGGCTGATGATGCCGCTCGGATGCAGTGATCAACTCTTCGAGAAATCCGCATCGAGCACGATGCGATAGCGGGCCTTGCCCGACTCCAATCGTTCCATCGCCGCGTTGACGTCGCTCATCTTAAAGTGCTCGACTTGCGGGCCGATTTGATGCCGCGCGCAGAACTCCAGCATGTCGGCGATCATCGTCGGGCTGCCGGTCGGCGAGCCCGAGACGCTCTTCTGGCCGAAGATCAACGAGAACGCCGGAATTCCCATCGGCTCGGGCACCGCCCCCACGACATGCATTCGTCCTTTAGGTCTCAGCGTCGTCAGGAGAGCCGGCCAATCGAGCGTCGCGTTCACGGTAACGAGCAGTAGGTCGAGCTTGCCGGTGATCGACTTCATCGAGTCGACGTTCCGGCTGTTGACGACGTTGTGCGCGCCGAAGCTGCGGGCCTCATCGGCCTTCGAGTCGCTGGAGGTGAACGCCGTCACTTCGCAACCCCAAGCGCTCGCAAACTTCAACGCCATGTGACCGAGCCCGCCGATGCCGACGACGCCGACGCGGTGCGGGCCTTGGATGCCGTACGTGGCCAGCGGGGCGAAGACCGTGACGCCGCCGCAGAGCAACGGGCCGGCAGACGTGACGTCGAGCTTCTCCGGCAGCGGAATCGTCCAGGCCCAATGGGCGCGAACGCGATTCGCAAAGCCGCCTTGATGTTTGTAGATCGTCGGGATCGCGTTCGAGCAAAGATTTTGATCGCCCCCCAAACACTCGCGGCAATGCATACAACTGCTCGCGGTCCACCCCACCCCGACCCGATCGCCGACCTTCGGCCCCTTGGCATCGGAACCGACGGCGACGACACGACCGACCGCTTCGTGACCGAGAATCGTCGGGTAGGTCGTCATGCCCCAATCGTTGTTCGCGGTGGAAAGATCGGAATGACAGAGGCCGCAGTATTCGACGGCGACCTCGACATCGTCCGGCCCGAGCGGACCGGGATCGAACTCGAACAGTTCGAGCGGCTTCTTCGGACCGACGGTGGCCCAACCTTGGATCGACATGAGGCGAACTCCTTTGGAGGCGATGAGTACGTCAACGTGCGGGCGCGTCGAACGCGCCGCATTATAACGACGCCGTATTGCGCGGCTATGAGCGCCCGCGAAATCGCAAGCGAACCATGGGAGCGGCTTTATTCAAAGCAGCGGCGATGGGTTACGAATGTGAGTTTTGCATTTTGCCTTCTCACTTTTGCATTTCCTATTTACTGCTCGCGAACTTGAAGATGCCCCCGTTGATCGTGACGAAATAAACTTCGCCGTTCTCATCTTCGCCGAACGACGTAATCGGAGCGACGTTGCCGAAGATCGGTCGATTCGCGACAACCTTCTTCGTATCGCGATCGTACTTCAAGGCCCAGACGCGGCCGCTCACGTAGTCGGCATAGAGATAATGTCCGACGAGTTCCGGCACGAGCTTGCCGCGATATACGCTCCCGCCGGTGATCGATTTTCCGAGCTCGTGGTGGTACTCCCAAATCGGCGCGACCAACGGGTCTTTCGGTTCGGCGACCGGCTTGAACGGATGCAACCCTTCGACCAGGCTCCAACCATAGTTGCCGCCGCGAGTGATGAGGTTGATCTCTTCCCACACCCCTTGCCCAACGTCGGCGGCCCAGAAGTCGCCGGTTGCGGGGTCGAACGCCATGCGCCAAGGGTTGCGCATGCCGTAGGTCCAAATCTCGGGCTTCGCCCCTTCGCGGCCGACGAACGGGTTATCTTTCGGCACAGCGTAGGCGAGGCCGGCATGCTTGTGATCGACGTCGATGCGCAAGATCTTCGAGAGATGCGTGCCGAGATTCTGCCCGTTGACGAGCGGATCGCCTCCCGCGCCGCCGCCATCCCCCATGCCGATGTAGAGCATGCCGTCGGGCCCGAAGACGATCGTGCCGCCGTTGTGGTTTGCGAACGGCTGTGCGATTTCGATCACTACTTCTTCCGATTTCGGATCAGCGGCGTTAGGGTTCTTTGGATCGACTTTGAAGCGCGAGATGCGCGAACGGCGCGGTTGTTCGAGCGGAGTGTAGAAGACGAAGAACTCGCCGTTGGTTTTATACTTAGGATGGAAGGCGAGCCCGAGCAGTCCTTCTTCGGCTGCTTTCTCGAATGGCGCGGTTTGGGCGACAAGATCGAGAAACACGGTCGGTTCACTGACGCTTTTCTCGTTCGGAAATACGAAGACTTTCCCGCGCTGGCCGATAACGAAGAGCCGGTTCGTACCGTCGCCGGCATTCGTCAGCGCAATCGGCCGTTCCAAGGTCAACTCCGGGAAGGCATTCTCGATACGGACCGCAGCCGGCGTCGAGTCGACGCTCTCGGCCGTGCATTTCGTCGGCAGCGGAATACCCGTGATCGTGCCGGCCTTCATGTCAGGCACGATGATCCGGCCGTTCTTGACGTCGAGACAAATATCGGCGGCCGAGACGAATTGATTCGAGATGAGGCGCGCTTCTTTTGCATCTTTCGGCAGGACCCAGAGTTCGCCGGTCTTCCACGAACTGATATAAAGATTTCCTTCGGCATCGAGCACGAGCCCATCGCCGCCGGGAAAGCCGGAGGCGATCTTTTCGAGCTTCGGCGCTTCGACGTTCATCGCCGCGCGGAGCAAGTCGCCGGTTTCGAAATCGACGACCCACAGGACTTTCCCCTTCGTGTCGAAGAGGACGCCGTTCGGGCGTTTCACGAGCGGCGAGATCGTCGGGTCGAAGATCGGCGCAGCTCCTTTCAGGAAGCCCGCCTCGAGGATCACTCCGTACACCGCGGCCCCCTTGCCTTTTTCGTCGCCGGAATCGGAGACGACGAAACTTCCTTCCTCGTCGAACGTGATGTCGTTCAAGAAGGTCGGCTTCGGATCGAATTCCTTTTCCTCGAGCGCCACCGAGACGACGCCGGCTTTGTCGATCTTCACGATGCGCGTCTTATCGGTGACGTACAACTCGTCTTTGTAGATCACGATTCCCTTCGGATCGTTGAGCCCCTGGGCGAACACCTTCCCCGGCTTGCCCGGCGGATACGCCATCACGAGGCCGTCGCCGTCTTTGTCGAACTCGCCGATCACGGTGACGTAGAGCGTGTTGTCGGCGGCCGACCAAGCGGCCGATTCCGGATTCTTCAAGTCGCGCACCGTCGGCACCACGACCGTCTCCGGTCCGATCGGCTGCCGGAACACCTTGCCGGCTTTCGTATCGGGCACCAGCAGCGATTTGCCATCCAAAGCCAGCGTGATATCGGCTGCCGAGGTGAATCCTTCGGCGATCAAGACCGGCTTCGAGTTGCCGGGCAGAATGCGAAACACTTTGCCGCCGCGCACATCGCCGATAAACAAATTCCCGGCTCCGTCTTCCACGATCCCATCGGGCCCACCAAGCCCTTCGGCAACCGTTTCAACTTCACCGCTCGGAAACTTAATGCGATAGAGAATGCCGCTCAACACGTCGGCAAGCAGCAGCTTCTTGTCGCGGCCGATGAGCACGCCGTTGGGACGTTTCAAGCCCGCGATCTTCGTCTCATCGACGACGAGCGTCGATTTGCCGTCGCTCGAGATGGCGAAGACCTTTCCTTTTCCCCCCTCTTTCAAGCCGGAATCGGAGACGTAGAGCGTACCTCCTTCGTCGGCCGCGATGTCGTTGAGGAAGAGCGGCTCGACGGGAAACGATTCTTTCGCCGCGAAGACCGTCGCTTTGCCGTCGCGATCGATGGCCCAGACGCGGGTCCTATCTGTGACGAACAGGCGCTCCCGGATCGCGGTGATACCCTTGGGGTCGTCGAAGCCGGTCGCAAAGGGAACCGGCTTGCCGTCGACCACGACCGCGACGATCCCATCGCCGTCTTTATCTCGTTCGCCGATGCAAGAAACATACGTGCGCCCATCCGCGCCGACGACGGCCGACTCAGGATTCACGACCCCTTCGACGACGAGGCTCGCCTTGCCGAGTTCGGCGGCCGAAACATCTCCGACGCCGCAGAAGCCGAGAGCGGCAGCGGCGAAAACGCCGGACATAAGCCGGCCTCGGTAAGAAAGCAGATGGAAAGACATCGACGACGGTCTCCTCGGAGCAGGAAGCGAATGAACGAGAATTCGGTAGCGGTACGGGACGCCCCGACGAATGTGTGCAGAACGACGAAACGAAGAGCGCAGGCAGGGCCGCCGCGCGTTGCAAGACGGAACAATCAAGAGCGAGGCGAGAGAACTTCGGCAGGTCCGCAAATCGCGAGCGACGAACGATCTCGACGACCTCGGCTTTGCGACAGCGATAGTGTCAGTCGCCGGAAATGACGTGTCAAGCAACCGCCGGTTGCGACCGTTCGCCGCCGAGTTATACTGGAAGTGATAAGTGCGGGTGTAACTCAGTGGTAGAGTACAGCGTTCCCAACGCTGCTGTCGTGGGTTCGATCCCCATCACCCGCTCTAGTTGGAAGTTCAGCCGATACGACGACTTAAGTAACCTGCCGATGTTCGGCAGCGCGGCCCGTTTGAAATCGAGTGCGCCGGTACAGTACCGGAATTCGCTTTTTTCGGAGGTCGCCTCGTGTCTAACAACAGGTCCCCTCGGCAGCCCTCGTATCGTCTTCATAAGGGCCGCGGCTTAGCAGTGGTAACCATCCACGGCCGCGATATCTATCTCGGCAAGCACGGCTCACCCGAGAGCAAGCAGGCCTATAAACGGCTGATGCTCGAATGGATCGCCAGCGATGGCGCACCGCCTACGCCGAATTCAGGCGATCTAACGATCGTCGAGCTCACGGCAGCCTACAAGCGTTACGCCAAGCGTTATTACGCTCGCGAAGGGCAATCGACCGTGACCTACGACAAAGTCGTGATGGTCATGCGGTTTCTCGGGAGTTCGCCCTACGGTAAGACGCCCGCGTGTGAATTCGGGCCCCTTGCTCTCAAGGCTTTGCAGCATCAACTGATCGGCGCCGGCAGCAGCCGTCGCTACGTGAACGACCAGATCGATATCATTCGCCGCTGCTTCAAGTGGGCCGTGTCCGAAGAAATGCTCCCGCCTGCGGTCTATCACGCGCTACAGACCGTCTCAGGGCTTAAGCGGGGGCGGACGGCGGCCAAGGACCATGCCGCAGTTCAACCGGTCGCCGATGACGTCGTCGAAGCTACGCTGCCGTTCTTGCCGCCGGTGATCGACGACATGATCCGATTGCTACGGCTGCTTGGCTGCCGGCCCGGTGAGCTGCGCAACATGCGGCCTCGCGAGATCGATCGAACGGGGGACGTCTGGACCTATCACCCTCTACGCCATAAATCCGATCTTAAGGGGCACCAGCGCACCATCTTCGTAGGGCCGAAGGCGCAGGCGATCCTCGCTCCCTATCTACTGCGTGGCGCCGTCGACTACTGTTTCAGTCCGGCCGAAGGGGACGCTCGGCGCCGTGCGCTGTTGCACGAGAAGCGTATTACGCCGATGTCGTGCGGCAATAAGCCGGGCTCGAATCGAAAGCGACATCCGGATTGGAAGCCGGGCGAGCGCTACGGCCGCGGGGCGCTGAATGTCGCAATCGGTCGGGCTTGCGACAAGGCCGACGCCGCGGCCCGTGAGACGGCGCGTAACGAGGCAGCGGCTCGGAATGAGGAGATGCCGCCGGACGTGCGTTACGTGCCGCACTGGTTCCCTTACCAGCTGCGCCACAGTACCGGCACCGACGTTCGTAAGGCCTACGGGCTGGAAGCTGCGCAGGTCATTCTCGGCCACTCCAAGGCCGACGTGACGCAGATCTACGCCGAGCGCGACAGCGGCTTGGCGAAACGGGTCATGTCCGAAGTCGGATAGTTTCCCGCGCTCTCGTTCGTGACATCCCTCGGCATCGCTGCGCGCGGTGCTCGATCGTCGACGGCCGGCTTGGCAGGCGGCCTCGCTTCCTACGCGTCGAGCGGCAGCGCGCCGTTCGTTCGCGCGTGGCTCTCTCTCTTTCCAACCTTCTGCGCAACTTCTCCCTGAACGGAACCACCGATGAATCTTGATCAGCAATTACCAAGTGTCCCCGTCGTCGAATTAGTCCCCGGCCTGCGCTACGTCTTCACCTCGCAAACGCATGGGACGATCGTCGGCACGTTCGCTAAGTGCCTGCGCAGCGGGCGGCTGATGTTCGACTCCGCTGTGCCGCTCCGCATCGATATTCCCTATCAGGCGAAATTGCACGCGCGAGAAATCCTCGACATCGAGCCGTGGCACCAAATGCTCATGCTCATTCCGGACGGCGTCATGTCCGCGACCGATCCGCTATCGATCGACGCCAAGAGATTGCACATCGTGAAGCCCGTCGGCAAGTAACCTCTTTTCCCCTACCTGAAATGAGGTTCGCCATGAATTGCTACGGGTCGCAAATTTACGTTTTCGAGGTTCTTTCCTCGGCGTCGCAACTGCTGCGCATTGCGCGGTTGTTCGACGAGTTCCTCGGCCGGCCGGCGACGTGCGACGACGCCGATCCCCGCACGCTCGCGCTGTTCGTCGAGCACTTGATCGAGATTCAAGAGACCTGCTTTTCCCTCGGGATGGTCGATCTCGCCGTCAATCGTCTGAAGCCGAACTGGCATCGCGCGCCGCTGATGGCCCCTGTCCGTAGCTGTTCCCGTTCGAAGCTCCGGCACATGCCTTAACTATCCGTTACCCACTGACTCAAGAAAGAAGAAACCGATGCGATCTCACATTTGGACCACCGAAGAACTCGCCCGTTTGTACACCGCTTGCGATTCGCTCACCGGACGATTCCGAGACGGCCTGACGAAATCCGCCTATGCCCGCGCGCTGGTAAGAACCGCTTACGAAACCGCCGTGCGGCTCGGCGACGTGGCGCATTGGCGCTTCGAAGACATCGCCCCCGACGGATCGATCACTTGGACCGAGCGAAAGACGTCTAAGGAACGGACGATCGTTCTCAGTCCTGAAACCCTCGCGGCGATCGACACGCTTCGACGTCCCGGCGCCGTGCTGATCTTCGGCGGCGTGCTCGACCGGAGCAACTTCTGCGGCTGGTTTCGGGCGCTGGTGAAGTCGGCCGGGCTCAGCGGTTATTTCGCTCGGATCCGCTCGACGAGGCTTCATGACGTGTTGTCGATGGGTCGCGACTGAATCGATTGCGCCACCGACTTCGCAACTTCCATCGTCTTATTTTCGAGAGAAATCTATGTCCACCGATACCGACCTCGAACCTTTCCCTTTCACCATGTCGGCGACGCTCGCCGACTTCTTCGAGCAATGCTATCTACGTGATCGATCGATTCAGCAAAGCACGGCCAAAGGCTATCGCATTCACATCCGTCGCTTCGACCGTTGGCTCGAACGTCCGTCGACGATCGCCGATCTAACTCAGGAACCTGTGAATGCGTTCCTACGCTTCGTCTGCGACGACAAGAGTCCCGACACCGCTCGCGGGGCTAAGGCGACGCTCCTAACTCTCTGGCGGCATGCCATCGACTTCGAGCCTGCGATCCTCGACCCGCGAGGGATTCTCAAGCTGGAACGACAACGAGCGCTCCAACGGGCCACGCGCTGCTGGGGCCGCGAGCAGATCCAGCGGCTTCTCCAAGAGGCCGAGAGAGAGACCGGGAAGTTCCGCGGCAAGCGGCTCCGGCGGGCCGACTTTTGGCGTGCGTATATTCTGACGGCCTACGATACGGGCCTACGATCGGGAACGCTCTTCCAGCTCCGAGCGGAAGACATCGCAGCGGACGGCCCGCTCATCGTTCGTAATCAGCGGGGGAAAACGTACTCGGTCACGATCTCGGAGGTAACGCGTAAGGCGATCCTCGCCACGAATCCAAGCACGCGCCCGTTCGTGTTTCGCGTCCTCGAACGCCGCCACTTCTATAAGATCTTCAAGCAACTCATCGAAGCGGCGGGTCTCACCGGAACGGGAGAGTATTTACGCCAAACCCCAGGGATGATCGAGAAGGCCTCGCCGGAACCGCTGCATGATGTACTACCGGAATCGCATGCCGTGCATTCGAGCCCGGCGGCCGAACGGCAGGAAACACCCAAGCCGGTTCTCAAGATCAGAAAAGCTCGCTCGTCCGAGACGGGGAAGTGGCGTTCTCTCGCTACGGAACCGGGGAGCCCGCAAAGCCTCTACGAATACTTCGCGAAGGTTTATCGTCCCAGAAAGCTCTTGGGGAAGTCGCCGAGGACTTCGGTCATGTATCTCATGTCGTTCGATCGGTTCGGCGACTACCTGCAACGGACGCCGACGATTGCCGATCTGAACGAAGAAGCGATCTGCGGCTTTCTCGAAGCGAGGTTGGCGAGCGGACTAGCGCATCAGACCGTCGACAAAGAGAGCGACAAGATCGTAGCGCTGTCGAACTATGCGGCACGGAAGCGGCATATCCCCGAATTCCTCGACATTCCGCAGATCAATCCGGCCGAGACGCTGCCGACTTGCTGGCAACGTGAGCAAGTGAGTCAGCTTTTCAGGGCGTGTCGTGAAGCAACCGGGACGTTCGGCGCCGCACCGCGGAGCGTTTGGTGGGGTGCGTTCCACGCTCTCTGCATCGTCACCGGCGAGCGCACGGAAGCGATGTTGTCCCTGCGCTGGGAGTGGCTGCAAGGGTTGACCCTCTCGGTTCCCGCGCAAGTTCGGAAAGGGAAACGCAAGGCGGCACGATATCGCTTGCCGCCGAACGTCGTGGAACAACTGGAAGAACTGCGGCGTTATACCGAGCGAGAAGGGAAAATCTTCGCCGTGCCGTGGAAGGATATTACCTCGTCGTTCTACGGCCATTACACGGCGCTGTTGAAACGCGCGGGGCTGCCCGACTCGCGTCGCTTCAAGCCGCAATGTCTGCGGCGAACCTTCGCGAGTTTCTTGGAAGCCGGCGGCGGGGATGCGACCGAAGCGCTCGGGCACAGTGACCGCAGCGTGACGAGGGAAAGCTATCTCGATACTTCGATCACGCTGGCCGGAAAGGAAGCCGCTTCGGCCATCGTCTGGCGCGAGCTCGGCTTAGCGTCGCGTCCGTTGGCGATCACCTATGCACCGTCGGGCGAATCGAGCCCGGACGTAGCGTAGCGCCGGTCCATGAAACGCAAGACCCTCGGCCGCGGTGGAAAACGGCCGAGGGTCGGACGAGTTGAAGTTGAACTTAGTTAGCACAACCTTTGGAGATTCGAATCATGCGAAGCCTCATCGGCACCGTCGCCGCCCTGTTCCTCGTCGGTTGTACCGAACCACGTTCCCCCGGCGTCACCGTCGATGCCGACGGCTGGAGCTCGACAAGCGGAGGGCCGAAGCCGATGAACTGGAAGCCGTGGCAACCGCCGTCGCAGGAAGAACAAACGATCTCGGCGTTGGAATTCCATATCCTTCAAGCCGAGACGCACGTGATGCATTACGACGCCCGCTTTCAAACCGCCCGCGATCGCGACGACGCAGCCCTGAACCTCGAAATGCGGGAACGTTCCAAGCTGGATCTGGAAAGGCTGCGCGAACAACTGAAGCAATATCGCGCGGCGCTCGTTCCCAAGCCGGCGGCCGCTCCGCACGGTACGCTTCTCACGACCAAGCCGAGCGACCGCTCTATTTAACGCTGATCGTTAGGGGACGAACGACCCGGGCATTCCGAGGACCATACGCGGTTCGTTCCCCGCCGGCTTCTTCGGCGCGAGGAACGCGTCGCGATACGTGCCGTAATCGGTGATCCATTCGGGACGACCATAATGCTGCGCCATGACCCAGCGCACGGCATCCTCGCCGTATTGGTTGCCGAACTTGTTCTTCAAGTAGCGATACATCGTGCCGGGGAGTTCGGGCCCGGTCACGGTGTTCGCGTTCTTCGCGTCTTTCAACATCTTGTCGAGAATCGGCTTCGTGTGAACCTGCCCAAGGTAATAGCGCAGATCGTTTTCGTTGGCGACTTCATCGGTTTGCGGAACGCCGTCTTTGTTCTTGTCGTTCCACGGCACGCGCGGCTTGTGATCTTGCGCGGTCACTTCGAGAAGACGGGAATCGTCCCATCCCGACGCCGGCGCCAAGTCGGGAAAGCTCGGTTGAAAGTTGCCGGCGGCAGCGGCGATCTCGGCGGCGTTCTCGGCGGCGTTCTTGGCGACCGGGAAACGACTGATTTTCCCCGGATCGATGGTAGGGCCGGTGCCGCTGGATTGCTGACTCGGTAGCGATAAGCTGGCCGGCGTGAGAGGCAGGCCCGTTGAAGGTTGCCCCGGGCTCATGGTCCCGCCGTTCATGGTTTCGATCGCTCGAACAATCGCTTGTTGTTCGATTTCGCGAATCTTCCGATCGATCTCCGCTTGTCGCGCCGGCAGCGCAGTCGCCTTCTCTTCTTTCAGGTGAAGTATTTCGCGAGCAGCCCATCCGCCATGTAGGTCGGCAATCGCCTTGCGTCGCTCGAAATCGGCGTTCGCCGTCGCCAGCGCGTTGTTCTGCTTCGCGATGTCACGCTGCGTCGTCGCGGCTGCATGCGTCGCGTACTGCCCCGGGAAGTTCGCCGCGAAACCGGGAGTCGACATAGGATCGACCGATGCCTGTCGCGTCGGTGCCGAAGGGTCACGCATCGCAGGACCGACCATTCCCGACTCGATCATCAATCGGGCTTGCGTCGGCGAGAGCCGTTGGCCGACCGCCGCGTGAGCCCGCACCAACCGTTCCGCCATCGCCTGATTCGTCACGTTCGCGTCGGCCCGGGCGTTCTGTTCCTGCATCTGCCGCCCTTGGTCGTTCACCGCTCGGCCGCGGGCCTTGATGTCGGCCTCTTGCTGTTGGATCCGATCGCGCTGTTCGGTCGGCATGTTCAACCGGCGTTCGAGCGTCGCCGCGGCATCGGCTTCCCGCTTCCGGCGAATCTCGTCGAGCAAGTCGGCGCTCGCCGGCAGCGGCGTCGAAGGAGCCGTCGGCGGACGTTGCGAGGCACGCAAGTTCGTCATCCGCGCGCCGTTCGGGTCGAAGTCGGGCCCGCTGTTCGAGATCGGTTGCCGCATGTCGGCCAAGCGTTGTTCCGTTTCGGCGTCGAGCGGTGCCGCGGTATTCCCGCCCATGAACTGCGGCAACGCGTGCTTGTAGTTCGCGGCCTCGCGTTCGCGACGGGCTTGGTCGCCGAGCATGCCGTCGAGGATGGCATGGTTGCCGGTAAGCGTCGCTGCGGGAATCGGCATGCCGGTGCTGCGCATCAGTTCGAGCGTCGTCAGCGGTCGTTGCCCGGCATCGTTGCGCGGCGCGACGGGCGTGGCCCGGTTCGTCTCGTAGTTCCATTCCATTTTCGGAACCGGCATCCCCGTCGAACGCATCAGCTCGATCGTCGCGTGCCGATCCGATGTTGGAGCGCCGCCGGCCGTGTCCCGACCGGACGATCGGAATGGGGAATCTACCGCGGCCAGTCGTTGCTCATCGTGATCGAAGAGCTCGGCCATGTTGCCGCGGAGGTTGCCCCGGGCGTCGAGCGTGAGTTGCACCGGGTCGTTCTGGTCGACGACCGCTTGGCGGGCGTCACCGTCGAGTTGCGGGCCGTGCAGCGTACCGTACAGAAGTTCGGCGCGGTCGCGCCGTGAGTTTCGGAAGGCCATTGAAAGAATCCTTTTGCAGCAACCTTGGGATGATAACACGAACAATGGAAAAAAGTCACGCGGTTTCGCAAGCCGCTTCGCGCTCCAAGCGATCGAGCGTCTGCGTCACGTGGAACCAGCGCTGCGAAAGAACGCTGATCGCTTGCACGGCGTCGAAGACCGCGACGCCGAGATCGCTGCCTTGCGCATCCATCTGCATTTCGATTCCGGCCTCGAACAACTCGCGACGCTGAGCGTGTTCGATGATCGTTCTAGCCGCCGGCAAGAAATTACTCGTCGTCGTCACGCATGAAATCACCGTCTTCCAGGTCGACGGATGGACGCGCGACAACGGGTCGATAGTCCAACTCGCGGCGATCGCATCCGGATCGACACCGCCCGTCGTGCGGAACACCGTCAGCTCGATCTCGAATAACCGGCGGCAATCCTCGCAGGCGAAGTCGGACGGCAGAAGAATCCCGACGAAGTGTCGCGCGTGTTGTGGGCCTCGCAACATCGCCGACACGAAGGCAAGTTCGGCCGAGCGATCGAAGTCAGGCGCGGTCTCAAGTCGATCGGATTCGGTCAGGGTCACATCCTCGGGCACGGTCTGGTCGTCGATAGGCGGCATCGTAAATCTCCTTGGTCTATAAAAATCGATCACGTGAAAATAAATCCTTGAGATTCGCTGTCTTGATCTTCGCTCTCGTCGATCGAGAGGAACGTAGTCGTTACGCCGTTCCATCGGAGCGGCACGCTTCCGGTTTCGCCGTTGCGCTGCTTGGCGATGACGAGTTCGGCACGGCCGCGCAGGTCCGGATCGTCCGGACGAAACAACTCTTCGCGGTGGACGAAGAGCACGACGTCGGCATCCGCTTCGATCTGCGCCGACTCCCGTAGATGCGACAGCCGTGGCCGATGGTCGGCGGCCTTTTCGACGTCGCGGTTCAATTGCGCGAGGCACACGATCGGCACGCGTAGTTCGCGGGGCAGCGTCTTCAACCGGCGGGAGATCGTCGCGACCTGTTCGTGCCGCGGCGACCGGCGGTCTGCGGGCTCGATCATCTGCAAGTAGTCGATCACGATGAGCGCAAGTTTCCCTTGCCGCTTGACGCGTCGCGCTGCCGCAGCGATGTCGGCCATCGAACGTTGGGGCGCGTCGTCGAACGTGATCGGCAGCGGCGCCAAGTCCGCTTGCGCTTCGATGATAGCGCGGCGATTGTCGACGTTCTTGGAGCCGCGACGAATCACGCCGAGGGGCACGCCCGAACGTGACGACAGCAGCCGTTCCCCGAGCTCGCGTCGTGTCATTTCGAGCGAGACGAAGAGCACGTGCGCCCCTTCGCTTGCCACATGGTCGGCGAGATTCAGAGCCCAAGAAGTCTTACCGACACCGGGCCGAGCGGCGACGATGATCAACTCGCCGGCTCGCAAGCCGCCGAGATACCGATCGACCATCGGCCAGCCGGAATCGAGACCCGTCGGCACGCCGTTGTCGCTTCGCTCGGCGAACGCTTCGACCGCTGCGGTTACGGCTTCCGACGTCGTGACGAGTTCGGATGCCGAACGTCCTTCGGCAACTTCGGCGAGAGCATCCTGCGCACGAGCCAGCAATTCGCGACTGTCGCCGTCTTCGTCGTAAGCGGCTCTCTGCACATCGCTCGTGATTTCGATCACGCGCCGCGCGATAGCCTTCTCGCGAACGATCTCGGCGTACCACACGGCATTGGCGGCCGTCGGTTGGCTCTCGGCGATCTCCATCAGGTACGACACGCCGCCGATCGCTTCGAGGTCTCTTGATGATTTCAGGTTCTCGACCAGCAACGTGATGTCGATGAACTTATTCCGGTCGTTGAGGCCTTTGATCGCAGCGAAGATTATCTTGTGCGACGGCGGGTAAAAGTGCTCGGCCTTGACCGTCAGCACGACGTCGTCGATCACACGCGGATCGAGCATCATCGAGCCGAGCAGCCCCTTCTCGGCTTCGAGCGAGCGAGGCAACACTCGATCCTTGGTCGTTGAGGTGGAAGTGCTCATCGGGCCTCCCGTCGATCGTCGTCGCGAAGTTCGAACACGGTTCCGGCCAAGAGCCGGCTCGCGATCCGATCGTCGTAGATTCCCTCGATGTCGTGCGGGGCGACGTTCGAGATTGCGATCATCGCTCGATTCGCGTGCTGCTCCCTGACGTCGCAGGCCATCTTGAGCGTCGCATAGTGCAGGTCGCCGCTCTTCAATCGCGTGCCGATTTCGTCGATCACGATGAGCTCCTTTTCGGCGAGCCGTCGCAATTCCGAATCGACCTCGTCGCTACGCTGCACGACGAAGCTCGCCAGCCGATCGAGTTCCCAGAAGGCGGCCGTCGCCGCGATGTCGCAGAGCGCGAGCGCCGCGCAGGTTTTGCCGCCACCGGCGCCACCCCACAAGAACAACGGCCAGCGAGCGGTGCCGCCGGCAAGACACTCGAACACTTGAAGCAGATCATGGCTCACCAGTCGCAAGGAGCGGTTGATATGAGGC
>JAIOPP010000030.1 GCA_021413845.1 Planctomycetia bacterium
GTGGCGTCGTATGTACTCCGCATGCGGCTGCGCGGCATGAAGCGGTATCCGCTCGTCTTGATGCTCGAGCCGCTGTTTCGTTGCAACCTCGCTTGCGCCGGCTGTGGCAAGATTCAGTTCCCGGCCGACATCTTGAAGAAGAATCTTTCGCCCGAGCAATGCTTTCGCGCCGTCGACGAATGCGGCGCGCCGATGGTTTCCATCCCCGGCGGCGAGCCCTTGCTGCACCCGCAGATCGTCGAGATCGTCGAGGGGTTGGTCGCGCGGAAGAAGTACATTTACCTTTGCACGAACGCCCTGAAGCTCGCCGAGTTTCTGCCACGGTTCAAGCCGTCGAAGTACCTGACTTTCTCGGTCCACATGGATGGCCCGCGCGAAGAACACGACCACGCCGTCTGTCGCGAAGGAACCTACGACATCGCCGCCGAAGCGATCCGCCTCGCCTTGAAGGCCGGCTTCCGCGTCACCACGAACACCACGCTCTTCGACGGCGCCGATCCGAACCGCATCCGCGGCTTCTTCGACGACATGACCAAGCTCGGCGTCGAAGGGATGATGATCTCTCCCGGCTACAGCTACGAAAAAGCTCCCGACCAAGAACACTTCCTCCGCCGCGAAAAAACGATCCGCCTCTTTCGCAACCTGTTCGAGAAGCCGAAGGGTTGGGTCTTCAATCAGTCGCCGCTGTTCCTCGAATTCCTGCAAGGCAAGTGGGACCTCGAATGCACCCCCTGGGGCAACCCGACGTACAACGTCTTCGGGTGGCAGAAGCCCTGCTACTTGGTCGGTGAAGGCTACTGCGAGTCGTTTCAAGAACTGCTCGACACCACCGCTTGGGCCGATTACGGCTGCAAGAGCGGCAACCCGAAGTGCCGCGATTGCATGGTCCACTCCGGCTACGAACCGAGCGCCGTAACGAGCACGTTCGGCTCGCTCGCCGGCTTCCTACGCACGGCCCGCGTGAGCCTCTTCGGCCCGACGCGCGGCAAGCCGCTGCCGGAAGTCGCCTCGGTACGCATCTCCGGCGATTCGACCGGCGGCACCACGACGGTTCACCGCACGGAGTCCGGCCGGCTGGAGCTCCCGGTCCTAAAATAGTTCGCGTAACCGACAGCCGAGTTTCTTCCGGCACTTATCATTTCCTACTTCGCATTGCGTCATGCGATCGCATAGCATATCGCCATGCCACCAACCTCCGCTTGCGATATCGGTCTCATCTTCGCGCTGCAAGCCGAGCAAGGCTGCACGGAAGATCTACTCACCGAGATCGAATACTACGAAGCAGCCGGCTTGAAGATCCGCCGCGGCATCTTCAAGGGCAGCTCAGCCGCGGGCCGTTCGATCGTCTGCGTCACGTCGGGCGTCGGACGGGCGGCAGGCGCGCATGCTTGTGAAGCGCTGATCGATGGGCACCGGCCGCAGTGGATCATCTCGGCCGGCTTCTGCGGCGGGCTCGTGCCGCAACTGGCCCGCAACCAGATCGTCGCCGCCGATGCTTTTCACGATCGGCCCGAATGGACCGACGAGCTGCGCCGCCGGATCGCCGAAGCCGCGGCAGCCGGCGTACCCGCGGCGGAGCATGTCGGCCCGCTGACGACGGTCGACCGGATCATCGCGAAGAGCGCCGCTAAGCATGCGCTCGGCGCGGCGACCGGCGCACTGGCCTGCGAAATGGAATCGTCGGGTGTGGCCGAAGTTTGCCTGCGTCGCGGCGTGCCGCTGTTGGTGCTGCGCGTCGTGAGCGATCCGGTCGACGAAGACCTGCCGCTCGACCTCGAACCGCTGATGCGACAAAAAAGTGCGGCGGGCACGTTCGGCGCAGTCGTCGGCGCGCTCTGGCGCCGACCCAGCAGCGTGAAAGACATGCTCCGCTTGCAAGAGAACGCGCTGACGACAAGCGACACGCTGGCGAAGCACTTGGCCCGCGTAATGGAAAAACTTCCACTCACGCGCCCCAGCGATAACAACCGCGAAATCGCAAGCGAGTAACAACACGTCTCGCCGCTAAATAGCCTTCCTCATTCTTTCTGGTTTCTAGTTTCTGCCTTCTGCTTTTTTTTTGACCCCCGACCCCTGTGTATCCCCACCCCATCCGTCTCCGCGAGCCCTGGGAATCCGAACCGTCCGGCGAGGGCTCGACGCGGCATCGTCGCTTCTTCAACACCCCGACCGGCCTCGGCCCACGCGAACAAGTTTGGATCGTCATAGAAGGAGCCGTCGGGCTCACGACCGTCTCGCTGAACGGCACGGAACTCAAGGCCGTGGAAAGTAACGACGCAGCAGAGCAAGGGCCCGCATGGTCGAGCGACGTCACCCGCCTCGTCGCCACGCGCAACGAACTCGTCATCGTCACCGCCGCAGAACCGACGGGCCGACGAGGCGAAGTCCGACTCGAGATTCGCCTGTGCGACTAACTCTTCTCCCTGCAGGGAGAAGAACTTCTCAACTGACCCCCGACCTCCGACCGCTGACCCCTTCCGTCACTCGTCCGTCACGCACCCTTCACTGGCGCTCTTCACGTTCTTGATGTACTTATAAAGCGTGCCGCGGGTCGATTTCAGCGGCGGGGCTTTCCAAGCGGCGCGGCGCTTCTTGAGTTCCTCCGCGCTGAGGTCGACCGCCAAAGTGTTCGTCTCGGCGTCGATCGTCACGACATCGCCGGTCTTGATGAGTGCGATCGGCCCTCCCTCTTGGGCCTCGGGCGTGATGTGGCCGACGATGAAGCCGTGCGACCCGCCGGAGAACCGGCCGTCGGTCAACAGTGCCACGTATTCGCCGAGCCCTGCCCCCATGATCGCCGAAGTCGGCGTGAGCATTTCCGGCATGCCGGGGCCTCCCTTCGGGCCTTCGTAACGAATGACGATCACATCTCCCTTGCCGAGCTCTTTCTTCTCGAGCGCGGCGAGCATGTCTTCTTCCGAGTCGTACACCTTCGCCGGCCCGGTGAAAACGAGACCTTCCTTGCCGGTGATCTTCGCCACGGCGCCCTCAGGGGCCAGATTGCCCTTAAGAATGCGGATGTGGCCGGAAGCCTTAATCGGGTGCTCGAGCGTGTGGACGATGTCTTGGCCCGGCGTGAGGTCCGGCAGATCTTTGAGGTTTTCGGCCATCGTCTTACCGGTGACCGTCATGCAGCTGCCGTCGAGCAAGCCCTTCGACAACAGATACTTCATCACGGCCGGCGTGCCGCCGACTTTGTGCAGATCCTCGAACACATACTTGCCGCTCGGCTTCAAGTCGCACAGATAAGGAATTCGATCGCTCACCTTTTGGAAGTCGTCGATCGACAGCGGCACGTCGACGGCGCGGGCCATTGCGATAAGATGCAGCACGGCGTTCGTCGAGCCGCCGGTCGCCATGACGACGACCATCGCGTTCTCGAATGCGGCGCGAGTCATGATGTCGCGCGGCTTGAGGTCGATCTCTAAGAGATGCAAGATCGCCTTGCCGGCGCGGAAGCACTCGTCATGCTTGAGCGGATCTTCGGCCGGAATCGAAGAGCTATACGGCAGCGACATGCCGAGCGCTTCGATGGCCGAAGCCATCGTATTGGCGGTATACATCCCGCCGCAGGCGCCTGCTCCGGGAATGCTGCAACGGACGATCTCCTTGCGCTTTTCTTCGCTGATTCGGCCGGCGAGCCATTGGCCGAAGCATTGAAACGCCGAGACGACGTCGAGCGTTTCGCCGTCGGCATGGCCGGGCTTGATCGTGCCGCCGTAGATCATGATCGCCGGACGATTCAGCCGGCCCATCGCCATGACGCAGCCGGGCATGTTCTTATCGCAGCCGGGGAGCGAGATGTTGGCGTCGTACCATTGGGCTCCCATCACGGTCTCGATCGAATCGGCGATCAGGTCGCGCGATTGAAGCGAGTAGCTCATGCCGTCGGTCCCCATCGAGATGCCGTCGCTCACGCCGATCGTGTTGAAGCGCATGCCAACGAGCCCTGCGGCGGTGACTCCTTCCTTAACCTTATCGGCCAAGACGTTGAGGTGCATGTTGCAGGTGTTCCCTTCGTACCACAGGCTCGTGATGCCGACTTGCGCTTTGTTCATGTCGGCTTCGGTGAGGCCGGTGCCGTAGAGCATCGCTTGCGACGCCCCTTGGCTCTTGGGCTGCGTGATGCGAGAGCTGAACTTATTCAACGGGCCGGCCATGACGAACTCCGGAAAAGGCTAAAGGCAGCGAATGCTTCGGCAATTAGGGAAACGAAGGTTGCCATTATCGTCGAACCGGGCTCGGCGTAAAGGCTACGATAGCTTCCGAGGCGAGCGGCCGGTGTGAACCGGCCGTTTCCGTCAACGCGGCGTTACGGAGAGTCCATCGCTACGATCGCCGCGAGCCCTTCGCGAAACGACGGAAACCGCAGCTCGCAGTCGATCTCGCGGAGCAGCTTTGCGTTGGAGATCCGCTTATCGGAAGCCGCACGCAGCGCCGCCGGCGAATCGAGACACGGCGCGGCGAATTTCGGTTCGGGGGCGTTCAGCAACCGGGCCAATTCGCCGTAATACTCGCGCCGCAGGCCAGGCCGACCATCGGCTACGCAGTAGGTCGCCGGAGTCCGAGCTTGCTCGACGGCAACCGCCACGCGGGCCGCATCGTCGACATGGATCAAGTTGAGATAGCCATCGGCCGGAGCATCGATCGGCTCGCCGCGCAAGAGCGGCTCGCGGCGCGGGATCCGGCCGGGGCCGTAGATGCCGGCGAGACGCAACACCACGGCATTCGCACCGAGCGGATGCGCCGCGATCGCTTGCTCGGCCGCGAGGCAGGCTTTGCCCCCTTCGCGCACCGGCCGGCACTCGGTTCGCTCATCGACCCAATCCCCTTCGGCATCGCCGTAGACGCCGGTCGAGCTGATATAGATGAACTTCGCAGGAGCCGACGAGCCGGTCGACGCGAGCGCCGCGAGTACGTTGCCGACACCCCCGGCGTAAACATCGTGGATCGACGCAGTCTGTGAACTTTTGCGATCGTAGCCGACGGTGAAGAGGACCGTTTCGGCCGGCGGCAGATGCGCGAGCGAGCGCGGGTCGCCGACATCGGCGACGATCGCCCCGTAGCCGTCGTTGCGCAACTCTCGGGCTTTCTCTTCGCTACGAGTAACCACGGTCACCGGCGAACCGGCCTCGCGCCACAACCGCGCCACGCGCGAGCCGAGATAACCGTGGCCGAACAGAAGTTTCATGATTTCGGCTCGTCGTCGAGCGCTTGAGGCACGGCGTTGCCGCGCTCGGTCGACTCGAGATACGCCGTGAGCAGAATCTGCGCGGCGAGTTTGTCGAGTCGTTCCTTGCGGCGCTTCGGCGGCACTTGCTGATCCGCGAGCATTTGCTGCGCGATCGAGGTCGTGTAGCGTTCGTCGAAGAAGTCGATCGGCAGGCCCGTCAGTTCGCCGAGCCATGCGCCGAAGGCTTTCGCTTCGACCGACTTTTCACTCGCGCGTCCGCTCGTATGGACGGGGAGTCCGACGACGAAGCGGGCGATGCTTTCTTCTTTCGCGAGCTTACGGAAGTATTCGGCATCGAGGGGGCGGGTGCGGCGCGTGTAGTTGTCGTAAGGGCTCGCCAGCGTTTGGCTCGCGTTGCTCACTGCCACACCGATGCGCACAGTGCCGTAATCGACGGCCGCGATCCGACCGTGCGGCTGCTTCGTCGTCGCATCGTCGCTCATGGCAAGCGCGGCAGCGGAGTGCGAAGCTCGGCGGTCGTGAAGTGGCCGTGTTGCAGGAATTGCAACGTCCGGCGATGCGATTCCTGTTCGGAGATGAGCTTCATGTGACGCAGCGGAACGATCGCGAAGTCGGCCGCGCCGGGCAGCTTCGTCTCATCGACTCCGACCGTGCCGTCGTCGTCGCCGTCGATGCCGTCGTGCCAACCTTTGCCGTCTCCCTTGCCGCCGGCGAGGATGCCGAATTCGCACGCGGGGATCGCGAGCTTCCCCTTGATTTCGTTGAAGCGGGGCCCAAGCTGCTCGCCGCCGTCGCCGACGACGAACTTGAACAACTCGCGACCGACTTGCGACTCGGCCCACAGGTTCGCCCGCTGAGCCCCTTGGTTCGGCGGGCCGAGCATGACGTAGCGGCGCAAGCGTGGGAGCGGAGCTGCGACGACTTGCTCTGCACCGGGCAGCGTAGCTTCGGCGGCGACATCGCCGAGCCAATGCCGCGTGACGAGGTTGCCCATGCTATAGGCGACGACGTCGACCGTTTCGACCCCTTCGAGCCGGCGAATCAGTCGGCCGAGCGAAGCGGCATGGTCGGGAATCGATTCGCGCGTGCTCGGGTAGCCGACTTGAAGAACCGTGTACTTACCTTGGTCGCGCAAGTGCTGCGCCAGCGGCGTCATCGAATGTCGCGTGCGCGCCATGCCGTGCAACACGAGCACGACATGCTTCGGAAGCGGCGCAAGCTTGTATGTCTGCTTGATCTCGGCGAGCTTCTCGCGGCATTGCTCGAAGGTCCCCCAGGCGTAGCGTTCGTCGCGGCCGTCGAGCAGCCGATAGTGGCCGGTCGAAACGTGGCGCTGGATGCGATAGTCGTAGAAGACTTGCTCGTCGGCCCAGTATTGCAAGCCGCCGAACGTCGGCAGCTCCCAGTTCGGCGGCGCGCCGACGGCTTTCCCTTCCTCGGCGAGCGTGACCTTGCCGTTCCAATGCGCGAGCAACACGACCGCGAGCGAGAAGGTGCGTTTGAGCATCGGGAGGGTACGCCGAGGAGTTTGATTCGATATCGGGATGATCGGCCTGAGGCGTCGGAGACGTTTGTTTATTCTAGCACTGGGGTCAAATCGCGTCGCCGCCAGGGGGCCGCTTCGCCGGAAACTTCGTTAAAGCACGTCTTTCCAGCCTTTTTCGTCGAGCATTTTCACGAGCTTGCGGATGGACTCCTCGTCGTTCTTGTCGGCCACGAAGGTCGCGTCCGGCGTGTGCACGACCAGGGCGTTCTTCAAGCCGAGCGTGACGACGAGGTGGTCGTCCGACGTGCGCACGATCGTGTCTTTCGTGTCGAGCCCCAGATGCCGGCCGACGATCGTGTTGCCGTCGACGTCGGTTCCGCGGAGCCGCGCGAGCGATTGCCAACTGCCGACGTCGTCCCAATCGAACGGCGCTTCGATCACCGAAATCTGCTTCGCATGTTCCATCACCGCGTAGTCGATCGAGATGCTCGTGATCTGCGCAAACTCGCGCTCGAGCACGGCGTCGTACTCCGGAGTGCCGAACGCGGCGACGATCGTTTCGAGCCGCGCGAGCATCTCCGGTTGATGCAGCCGGAGCGCGTCGACGATCACATCGGCCCGCCAGACGAACATGCCGGAGTTCCAGTAGAACTTGCCCGAAGCGAGAAACTCGCGGGCCTGTTCGAGCTTCGGCTTCTCCGTAAAGCGGACGACTTGAAACACCTCCATCTCGGCGGCCAGCGCGACGAACGCCCCTTGCGGCGGCGTGATGGTTTCGCCTCGTTCGATATAGCCGAAGCTCTCCGACGGGTACGTCGGCTTAATGCCGAACGTGACGATTTGTTTGCGAAGCTTGCCGGCGAGTTTTTCCGCGAGGACCAGCGCACGCTGAAAGGCCGGCTTATCGCGAATCGCGTGATCGGCCGGGAGGACGACCATCGTCGCGTCGGCGTCTTCGCGCAGCATCCGGAGCGCGGCGAGCCCGATGCACGGGGCCGTGTTGCGCTGAAACGGTTCGACGACGTAGTTCTTCTCCGCGATCTCCGGCAACTCCGCGCGCACGGCCGGCGCGAGCCCGCTGCCGATCGAAAGCCACACGCGGTCGCTGGTGATCAGCGGCGCGAGGCGGTCGACCGTGCCGCGCAGCATGGAGCGGGCATCGACGAGCGGCAAGAGTTGTTTCGGGGTCGCCCGCCGGCTTTCCGGCCAGAAACGCGTGCCGGATCCGCCGGCCATGATGAGAGCGTGGAGCATGTGTGCTTGATGTGCGTGCTTGAGGTGCGTGTTTGCGTGGCGAGAATAAAAATGGATGGGGCGAGAAGGCCTAATGCAAATGCGTCGGCAGCTCGAACTTCGTGCCGGGCTTGAGCTTCGTTTTCAGATCGGCGGCGTCGAGCGCATAGAGCGGGCTGATCTCCACCGGCACATCGTCCCCGATCTCGAAGCCGGCTTCGCGCAGGCGACGGCGATGTTGCGCGCTGATCGCCGCGCGGCAGAGCTCGGGCGAATCGGTTTTCGAGCCTGCTGCGTTCTTGAGCGGAGCGAAGGCTTCGGCCGGGTCGACTTCGACGACGATCGTTTGCTTCGCGGCCGGCAGAAGATCGAAGATGAACCGCTCGAACTTCAGCGCGTTCGGTTCTTGCGGTTCGATCTCTTGGCCTGAGGCGTCGATGTGCGGTACTTTCTTGCGCGCGACGTGAAACGGCAGCTGCCCGTCGCCGCTGCTCATCCGCAGCAGAAACTCGGCGTCGAACACATGCACTGCCGTGTTGCCGGCCCACAGCTCGAGTGAACCGTCGGGCCCGCGCCGCGCGGCTTCGCTTGCCGGAAGATCGCTGTACTCGATGATCTGCGCTCGCCCGTCGATCTCGGCGACGACGCCGACGCGCTCCGCCGGATCGAGCTTCGCGACCACTTGCGTCGACGCTTGGCTGCCGGCCAGCAAGTGGTAGCCGAGGAACTCCGGATCGCACATCGCGACCAACGGGTTGTCGACTTGAAAGTAGAACAAGTGCTTGATGCCGCGCTCGCGAATGATCTTCGGCGCGGCGCTTCGGCCGAGCGCGGCGAGCAGCCCGCCGTGACCATCGGGACTCAGCGCGAGCTCGCTCGGCGAGGCGAGCAGTAAGTTGCCGGTTCGCTCATCGACGGCCGGCATCGTCCCTTGGCAGAAGACGACCAGATCGTCTACGGCGAGGCCGAAACGGTCGTGTTGGTCGAGGAATTCGATCGTCTCGGCATGCGTCGCCGGGCTCGTCATCAGAAACAGCGGGATGCGGACGCCGTAGCGCCGCCCGACCGCGATGAGTTTCTCGAACAGAATTTGAAACAGCGGGCACTCGGAGACGGGCCCGATGGGGTACATCCCTTTCGGATGATCGAAGCCGAGGCGTGTCCCCTGCCCTCCGGCGACGAGCACCGCGCCGACTTCTCCGGCCCGCAGCGCTTCTGCGCCGCGGCGGCGCGCATCGGCCGGGGAGAATTCCTTCGTTCCCTGGAGACGAATCGCGCGGGGCGACTTCGCGCGGGCCGAAAGCGCGCCCCAGTCTTCGCTCTTCGATTCCCCTTTGGCGAGCTTGGCGATGCGGGGGAAGTCGATGTCGCGAATCTGCGCGGCGAGTTGCTCGCGCTCGGCCGGGGAAAGCCGCGGCCAGTGCGCGAGCAAATGTTGTTGATCGTGCTGTGTTAAGAGCTTTTTGAGCGTCTCGAAGATCGATCTGAAGGCCGTCGTAGGCGAGTTCCATTCCGGCCGGCAACAAAGCGTTCGTGGCGACGTGTTCCAGGTCGTGAGCCATGTGTGTGAACAACGTGCGCTTGGCTCCGACGCGCTTCGCCGCCTCGACCGCTTGCGTGAGGCTGAAGTGCGTGGGATGGAATTGGCTGCGGAGCGCGTCGACGATAAACAGATCGAGCCCTTCCAGGAGGGGCCAGCTTTCGTCGGGAATACCGTTCACGTCGGTGCAGTAGGCGATGTTGCCGATGCGGAAGCCGAGCACGCGGAAACGGCCGTGGTACAGCCGAATCGGGATGATCTTCGCCCCCAAGACGTGAAACGGCTCCAAGCCGATGCGCTCGAACGTCAGCTTCGGGTAGGAGGCTTGGCTCGTTTCCGCTTCCGCACCGAACGCATAGTCGAACGATTTGCGGATGCGCGCCTCGACTTGCTCTTCGCAATACAGCGGCAGCCGATGGCCGAGGTAATAAGGAAACACGCGCAGGTCGTCGAGGCCGAAGAGATGGTCGGCGTGTTCGTGCGTATAGAGCACGGCATGGACGAGGTCGACCCGTTCGCGCAGGAGTTGGGCCCTCATGTCGGGGGTGGTGTCGATGAGGAGCGTTCCGTCGGGCAGGCCGACGACGAGGCTGCAGCGAGTTCGGTTGTTGCGCGGATCGGTACTTTGGCAGACCGGGCAACCGCAGCCGAGCGTGGGAACGCCGACGCTCGTTCCGGTCCCGAGGAAGATCATCTTCCCGTGCAACTGGGCCGGATTTGCGAGCGGCTGGTGCGCCATAGGAACCGGCGATGAGGAACGAGGGGCGTAGGGTACGGAGGATCGTTCGGAAAACGCTAAGGGACGAGTCTGCAACTGCTTAACTGCTGCTTAAGGTTGATTTAGTATCGCGGCGAGCCCGACGATCGACAAGGCATCGCGCTTTGGGGGCCACAGAAACTCGCTAACATCAAATCGGAACACAAGTTACCCGCTGCGGCGCCCGGCCGAACCGTTATTGACCCCTCCGGAGCAAACCTATAAATTGAGGTAACGGAATATCTTGCGCAGCCGGATCGGTCGCTCGTTGTGCGGTCGCCGGGGCTGCGTCGAGCTTGATAGCGGTGCTTGGATCGGCAGGGAATGCCTCGGTAGGCCAAGGGTTCGGCCTTCTTCGGCGGTACCGTAGGGCCGAGGCGGCTTCTTTTCCGGCGAATTTCGTTTCAGCGAATTTCAGTACAGATACAGCGACAATCGTCACAGCGGTTTGGATTGCCATGCAACAGGTACTTAGTGCGGTCGGCGACGTTACGGGCAGCGTGTTCGGGGGCCTCGGCCGCTCGTTCGAGCGCACGCTCACGGCCTTATTCGGCTCGTCGAACGCTCGTTATATCAAGAAGTTACAGCCGAAAGTCGCGGCGATCAACCAACTGGAGCCGAAGTACCAGGGGTTGACCGACGACGAGCTGCGCCAGCAGACCGTGAAGTTTCGCGAGCGCTTGGCCGCCGGGCAAACGCTCGACGACATCTTGGCCGAAGCGTTCGCCGTCTGCCGTGAGGCGAGTCGCCGGTTCATCGGCTTGCGCCATTACGACGTGCAATTGATCGGCGGCATGGTGTTGCATAGCGGCGCGATCGGCGAAATGGCGACCGGCGAAGGGAAAACTCTCGTCGCCACGTTGCCGGCGTATCTCAACGCGCTCGAAGGGAAAGGGGTCCACGTCGTCACGGTCAACAGCTACTTGGCCCGCCGCGATATGGAATGGATGGGCCCGGTCTATATGGGCCTGGGTCTGACGGTCGGCGCGATCTACAACGACATGGATCCGGCCGAACGGCAGCGCGCTTATCTGTGCGACATCACCTACGGCACGAACAACGAATTCGGCTTCGACTACCTGCGCGACAACATGAAGCCGGCCGCGCATGGCGACAAGCGGTTCGACGCCTTCGAGCAGCAAGTGCAGCGCGTGCTCAACTACGCGATCATCGACGAAGTCGACAACATCCTCGTCGACGAAGCTCGAACGCCGCTCATCATCTCGGGCCCCGCGAACGACGACGTCGAAAAATACGCCGTGGCCGAAAAGATCGCGCGGCAGTTGAAGCGCGACGTCCACTTCGAAGTGAAAGAGAAGGAACACACCGCGCATCTGAACGGAGACGGCGTGCGCGAGGCCGAGCGCTTGGCCGGCGTCGAAAGCTTCTACACGGCCGGCAACATGCACTGGCCGCACCTGATCGACAACGCGCTCAAGGCTCATCATCTTTACAAGCGCGACGTGAACTACGTCGTGCAAGACGGCGAAGTCGTGATCGTCGACGAGTTCACCGGCCGGTTGATGCAAGGTCGTCAATGGAGCGACGGGCTGCATCAAGCCGTGGAAGCGAAAGAAGGAGTGAAGATCAAGAAAGAGTCGCAAACCTATGCGACCGTCACGCTGCAAAACTTCTTCAAGATGTACAAGAAGATCAGCGGTATGACCGGCACGGCGATGACCGAAGCCAACGAGCTTTGGAAAATCTACAAGCTCGACGTGATCGCGATCCCGACGAATAAGCCCTCGATTCGCGTCAATTTTCAAGACACGATCTATCGCACCGAACGTGAGAAATACGAAGCGATCTGCGACGAAATCGAATCGCTCCACAAGTGGGACCAGCTCGACTTGAACGACGGGAAGTTCCTCGTCGGCACGATCGCCCGCGAAGACGACAACGAAGTGGTGTTCACGGAAAGCGAATCGAAGGAGAAGCGGCCGATAGCGAAGTCGACGATCAAAAAGATTCGCCGTAAGGGGCGTCCCGTGCTGGTCGGCACCGTCAGCATCGAGAAGAGCGAGCTCATCAGCTCGATGCTCAATCGCCGGGGCATCAAGCATGAAGTGCTCAATGCGAAGCACCACCAACGAGAAGCGGAAATCATTTCGCAAGCCGGACGATTCAACGCCGTGACGATCGCCACGAACATGGCCGGTCGCGGTACCGACATCATCCTCGGCGGCAATCCCGAGACGATGGCCTGGGCTCAACTACAAGCGAAGTACGAGTCGCGCCTCGACGTGCCGCAAGACGAATGGAACCGCTTGGTCGCGGAGATCGAAGCCCGGGAGCAGATGAAGCCCGAAGGGGTGATGGTCCGCGGTCTCGGCGGGTTGCACGTGATCGGCACGGAGCGCCACGAAGCGCGCCGGATCGACTTACAGCTGCGCGGCCGTTGCGGTCGTCAGGGAGATCCCGGCTCGTCCCGTTTCTTCCTCTCGCTCGAAGACGACCTGATGCGGATCTTCGCCGGCGAATGGGTGAAGAACGTGCTGACGCGCCTCGGCATGCAAGAGGGAGAAGCGATCGAAAGCAAGATGGTCTCGCGACGGATCGAAGGGGCGCAGAAGAAAGTCGAAGAGCGCAACTTCGAAGTTCGTAAGAACCTGCTCGAGTACGACGAAGTGATGGACGAGCAGCGCAAACGCGTCTACGGCTTCCGCCAGCAACTGCTCGACGGCGTGAACTGCAAGTACGTCATCCTCGACATGATTCAAAAACTCGTCGACCGTCGGCTCGACGAAATGCTCGACCGCGACTACGGCACCAGCACCTACGCGAAGTGGGCCGGTCATATTCTCGGCGTCGAACTCGAACCGGGAGATTTCCGCGGCCTCGACGGCGAGCAAGCCGAGCGCCGGGCGCGCGACGAAGCGCAGCGGCAAGTCGAAAGCCAACTGCACGACGCCATCGAAGAGAACCTGCCCGACGGCGAAGACGAAAAGGAATGGAACTGGGAAGCGCTCGCGAAGTTCGTCGACGCGCGCTGGGGGCTGAGCCTCCGCGATCGCGACTTGAAGAAAGTCGGCCGCGACGGGGTCGCCGAGATGGTCATCGAAAAAGTAACGGACGCGATCGAGAAGGTCGACCTGTCCGAAGGCTCGAAGTTCTTGGATGCCGATTTCCCGGTGTTCTCCGTATGTGCTTGGATGCGGCAGAAGTTCACCATCGAACTCGCTCCCGAAGAGATTCGCGGGCTCGACCTGGCGACGGTGAAGAAGCTGGTGCTGGCCCGGGTGCTGGCCGCTTACGATCAGAAGGAAGCGGAGTATCCGGTGCTCGCCGGGTTGCTGCACTTCTCGCGCGGCGCCGAAGGGGAGCAGAAGAAATACGACCGCGAAGGGATCGTCGCTTGGGCTCGCGAGCGGTTCGACGTCGAGCTCGCGCTCGACGATCTGAAGAACAAGCAACGGGACGAGATTCGCGATCTCTTGGTCGACAACAGCCGCAAGTACCAAGCGAAAGCCGAGACGGCGCTGAAAGACGCGCAGTCGCGCATCGAGCGCATCTTCGGTTCGTCGCACGAAGCCAATCTTTCGGCCGCCACCGCTTCGGGCGGCAACGGCGTGCTGACGTCGTTCGTCGATTGGATGCGGAACGATTTGGAAAGTCCGCTCGAGCCGGAAGAGATCGGCTCGATGGATCGCGACACGCTCGAACGCCGCGTGACCGGCGCGGTCGAAGATCGGTATCGCCCGGAAATTCGGGGCATGGAGCGTCGGCTGGTGTTGTTCGTGCTCGATGCCGCCTGGAAAGACCATCTATTGGCGATGGATCATTTGCGGTCGAGCGTGAGTATGCGAGGCTACGCGCAAGTCGATCCGAAGGTGGAGTATCGTCGCGAAGGGATGCGGACGTTCGAAACGATGTGGGACAACATCGGCGATCAAACGACCGACATGGTCTTCCGCGTCGAACAGCTCAGCGAAGATTTCATCGGCTCGACCTGGGTCGAAAGCAAAGCGGTTCACGAATCGCCGGACGCGAGCATCGCGACCTCGGACCAGCAGCAAGCCGTGCAGAATTCCGAAGCCGGCTCCGCGCCGGTCGAGCCGATTCGCAATCGCGGGCCGCAAGTTGGACGGAACGACCCCTGCCCTTGCGGCAGCGGCAAGAAATACAAGCAATGCCACATGCACCGCGACGGCGGCTAGGCGCGAGCTTCCGCCGGCTACGACGCTCGGCGAGTTACTTGGCTTGATGATGACTTTCGGGAACGGATTCCCATGGCCTATCTGTTGAACCTGCTCTATCTGGCGCTGCTCGTCGCGGCTTCGCCGTGGCTCGTGTATGCCTCGGTCCGTAAGAAAAAGTATCGCCAAGGCTTTGCGGAAAAGTTGCTCGGGCTCGTGCCGAAGCGCGCCGGCTCGGAACCTTGCGTGTGGGTGCATGCCGTGAGCGTCGGCGAGGTGATGCTCGTGGCGTCGCTCGTTAAGCAGCTGCGTGCCGAGCGGCCGACATGGCGCGTCGTGTTGTCGACCACGACGCAGACCGGCCTGGAAACGGCTCGCAAAAAGTATCCCGACCTCTTGAGCTTCTATTGCCCGCTCGATTTCAGTTGGGCCGTGCGCGCAGCCATGCGACGACTTCGACCGAGCATGCTCGTGCTGGCCGAATTGGAACTCTGGCCGAACCTGATCGCTGCGGCGAAGCAGGCGAATGTGCCGGTGGCCGTCGTCAACGGGCGCTTAGGGGAACGGAGCTTTCGCGGCTATCGCAAGGTGCGGTTCTTGATGCGGCGTTTGCTGTCGCGGCTCGATGTCGTGGCCGTGCAAAACGAGGAGTATCGGTCGCGCTTTCTCGAACTCGGTTGCGAACCGGCGCGGCTCTCCGTGACGGGCTCGCTCAAGTTCGACGGCGCCGCGAGCGATCGTCGCAATCCGCATACGCTCCGGCTCGCGGAACTGGCCGGCATCCGCTCCGACGAAGTCGTGTTTCTCGCCGGCAGCACGCAAGAGGGAGAAGAAGCAGCGGCACTCGAGGCCTATCGGGCCGCGGTCGTCGATTTCCCTAAGCTCAAGCTCATCTTAGTGCCGCGGCATCCGGATCGGTTCGAGGAAGTCGCGGAGTTGGGGAGACGCTCGGGTTTCGTATTTCGCCGGCGCTCGGAACTCGCTCACCCAGGAAACAACGAGGCTTGGCAGGTGCTGCTGGTCGATGCGATCGGCGAACTCGGCGCTTGGTGGGGGCTCGCTCGAATCGCGTTCGTCGGCGGAAGTTTCGGCGATCGGGGCGGCCAGAACATGCTCGAACCGGCCGGTTACGGAGCCGCGGTCTCGTTCGGGCCGAACACCTGGAACTTCCGCGATATCGCCGCGGCACTCGTTGAGGGAGGCGCGGCCGAAGTCGTGCCCGATCCGGCCGGTCTGACTGCTTTCGTACGCCGGTGCTTGTCGGAGCCCGGCTTTGCGTCGGAGTTGGGGGAGCGTGCGCGGGAACTCGTTGCGGCGAACCGCGGAGCGACGAACCGGACGGCCCGTCTGCTGTTGCCGCTGGTGGCAGAAGCCGCGGCAGCGCGGCGCGCGGCTTAGCGATTTTTTTTGCAAGAAGGCTCCGGCGGCGGCAACGTATCGCCGGAAGGCCGGCGACTCGGCGGATAACCGCCCCCGACCGGTTGGCAACGGCCCTCCGAAGGCCTATTATAAGCCCGCCGGAAGCGTCGTCTGCGACGCATCGCCCCCGTGTAACCGTCTGCGGTCCTTTCTCAGACTTACATTGTTACTTATAGGAATCGGTCTCTTACGAGATCCGATCAGACGACGATGAACGAATCGAAACCTGCGGCGACATCCACCCGCCCGGTGATGATCGAAGCCGTTAAGCTGTCGAAATACTACGGGCAATTCGCAGCCTGTCGCGATGTGAGCTTTCAGATCGGTCAGGGGGAGGTCGTCGCGTTTCTCGGCCCTAACGGTGCCGGGAAGAGCACGACGATGAAGCTGCTGACGGGCTACTTGGCCCCGTCGACCGGCCGAGCGTTCATCGCCGGCCACGACATGGGAAGCGACCGGCTGGCCGGAGCGACGAAGCTCGGCTACTTGCCGGAAAACGGCCCGCTCTACCCGGACATGACGCCGCGCAAGCTGCTGGAGTTCTTCGGCGATGCGCGCGGCATGCAACGCGGGTTGCGCGACAAACGCATCGAGCAGGTGATCGAACTTTGCCGCTTGAAGACCGTGGTCGGCAAGCCGATCGCGAAGCTCTCGAAGGGGTATCGGCAGCGCGTCGGCATGGCGCAGGCCTTGTTGCACGATCCCGAAGTCTTGATTCTCGACGAACCGACGGCCGGCCTCGACCCGAACCAGATTCGGGAAGTGCGCGACATGATTCGTCGGCTCGGGCAGAACAAGACCATCTTGCTCTCGACGCACATCATGCAAGAAGTCGAGGCGATGTGTTCGCGCGTGATCTTCATCAACGAAGGCCGTGTCCGATTCGACGGCACCCCCGACCAGTTGAAGTCGGGCGGTCGCTCGCTCGATGAGAAGTTCCATGAGTTGACCGCCGTGTAAGGCGGCGCAGCGTGCGGCGGAGCGAATCGACGTGTCGCTCGTCGCCCGCCGAGAGTCCCGTTCGATTGTTGGTGTTCGGATCGTTTAGTCGGAATTTCATCCTCAGCCCCGAAGCGTAGCCATGAACCATAGTGTGTTGCTCGCGATCTTCAAACGCAACTTCACCAGCTACTTCCTCAACCCGACCGGGTACGTGTTTATTTGCGTATTCGTGTTGTTGAGTTCGCTGGCCGCGTTTTGGCCGAACGAATTCTTTACGTCCAACTTGGCGAACCTCGATCAGCTGAATAAATACTTTCCGCTGATCATGCTCATCTTCATTCCCGCGATCACGATGAGCATCTGGGCCGAAGAGCGCCGGCAAGGGACCGACGAACTGCTGCTGACGATTCCGGCGACCGACTTCGACGTCGTGATGGGAAAATATCTAGCCGCGGTCGCGATCTACGCCACGGCCTTGCTCTTCTCGCTGGTGTGCAACTTCACGATTCTCAGCAACCTCGGCGAGCCGGATAAAGGGTTGTTCTTCAGCACGTATGTGGGCTACTTCATGGTCGGCTTAGCGATGCTGTCGATCGGTATGGTCGCCTCGTTCTTGACGAGCAACATTACGGTCGGCTTCGTACTGGGTGCGATCTTCTGCGCGATCCCGATCGGCCTGGATTACGTCGAGGTGATCCTCACGCGCGACGGGGCCGCAGCGGTTCGCAAGTTCGGCATCGCCGAACAATTGCGCGACTTCACCCAAGGGGTCTGCAGCCTCTCCAGCATGGCGTATTTCACATCGATCACGGCGATCATGCTCTATCTCTCGATCGTGTTGATCGGTCGCCGGCATTGGGTCGGCGGGCGCGATGGACAGAGCCTGGGCCCGCATTATCTCGCTCGGACGTTGTCTCTAGCGGCTGCGGCTGCCGGATTGCTATTGCTGACGCAGGCTTGGCCGGGCCGGCTCGACGTAACGGCCGAAGGCTTGAGCACGCTATCGGGTTCGACGAAGAAA
>JAIOPP010000031.1 GCA_021413845.1 Planctomycetia bacterium
GCGTCGGACAACTCTCGGGTTCCATCCTGGACCCCGCATCACAGCGGGATCGATTCGGCATCAGCGGACTCCTTTTCCACTGATACGAAGCCCGATCGAAGAGCGTTTAGCTAGCAACACGAAGTTTTGTAACTGCTTCTAATCTCTATGTTTGCAATCATTGTAAGTAATCCGGCGACGAAAAATGAAGATTTGCAAACTGCCGAGGCTACCCTGAAAGCGGTGTGATCTCTTTTTTTCCGCATATCGTAAGCAGAACGAGGTCGCCGATAGTTAAAAGAGAGTAACTGTACGTGTGGCAAACCGATGATGTGTGATCCCCGATGCCGCGGCGATATGCCGTCGGCACCGGGGACATGATTAACGGCACACGAGTCACTATCGAAGCCGAACTGCTCTTCCTGCCGCCGTACAGTCCCGACTTCAACCCGATCGAACAAGTCTTTGCGAAGTTCAAGTGGCTGATCCGCAGCGCCGAAGAACGCACCGTCGCAGGCTTCTGGCGTCGCTGCGGCGAACTCGTCAACCGCTTCAACAAATCCGAATGCCGAAACTACTTTCGACACTCAAGATACCGCTACACGTAAATGCGATGCGCTCTAGCTGGGGCTGCCGAGCGATTCTCAAGACATAAGCTTCTAGTCCATTACCGTGACGCGAAATCGACCGGATTTTATGACTCATCCTCCGGTTAATACGCGGTAGCTTTTACCACCACCTGTGCGCTGGTAGACTCTCCCGCTGTGTCGGGTGGCGACGCATTCGTGCCGGAGCATTCCATGCGGGCATCAAGGCCATGGCGCTCAGCGAGTCGTCGATGAGCTGCGCGATTGCCTCTTGCCGGGCATGAAACTCGATGTTGCGACGTCGGCGTTCTCGCTCCATGTGTTCGCGGCGCTGCGCGAGTTGCTGGAAAAGATTCAGTCATGTCGGCTCGTGTTACCGGGAAGCGCCGGAACCGACTTAGGACTGCTAGGCGGCGACGGTGACCGCCCTTTTCGAAACCGCCTACAGTCGGCATGGTTGACCCGCTCTTCACGAAGTTCGTCGTCGTCGTCCCATCGGTGGCGATCAAAGAAGGGGTCTATAAGTCGCTGCAGATCATGGAAGAGCACTTCCGGGCACTCTACGCCAACGTCCCCTTCGAGTATTTCCTCTACGACTCGGGCAAGCTCGGCCAAGTGAGGAACTTCGCCACGAGCCCGCATATCCAAGTCATGGTGGTCACGGTCGGAGCGATCAATAAGAAGGATGTGAACAACCTCTACAAGGAGACCGAGAAGACCGGCGGCGAAAAGCCGATCGACTTAATCCAAGCTACGTGCCCGATCTTGATCGTCGATGAGCCGCAAAGCGTCGACGGCGGCCTTGAAGGACAAGGGAAGGAAGCACTCGGCCGGATGAACCCGCTTTGCACGTTGCGCTACTCGGCGACGCCGCTGGGGATGGAGCAATCAACGGCACTCTGGGAGCATTTGCGAACGTCCGGTTACGTCAACACCGAGGGCAAGGTACAAGACTCGCTCAAGCAAGCGCTTAAAGACGGCAAGCTCGCGCTCCCCGCGGCGTTTCAATCTCAGCAGGTTCAGATCGAGGACATCTTACGCAAGCTCGCCGGCAAGCTGGAGATTAAGAACGCCGACGAGCGACGGATCTTGAAGACGCGCGAAGCGGTGCTCAACGGCGAAGAGTTCAAGGCTCTGTGGAACCGGATCAAGCACAAAACCTCGTACCGCGTGCTCTTCGACAACGAAGCGTTGATCGCGACATGCATCAAGGCGATTCAGGACGCTCCACCGATCACGAAGACGCGATTTCAGTGGCGGAAGGCCGACTTGGCGATCGGCCGCGCCGGCGTCGAAGCGACTGAAACATCGGCCTCGGCTCCCGTGGTGCTGGATGAAACCGAAATCGAGCTGCCGGACCTGTTGACCGATCTGCAAGACAAGACACAGCTCACCCGGCGGACGATCGCGCGCGCCTTGACCGAAAGCGGCCGGCTCGGCGACTTCAAACGGAATCCTCAGCAGTTCATCGAGCTGGCGTCGGAGGCGATCAACCGCGCGAAGCGCTTGGCGATCGTCGACGGCATCAAGTACGAATGACTCGGCGACGAGCAGTACTACGCCCAGGAGTTATTCGCGCAGGAGGAACTGACCGGCTAGCTGAAGAGCATGGTCCCGGTGGCGAAGTGCGTCTACGACCATGTCGTCTATCAGTCCGAAACCGAGCGGTCATTCGCTCAACAGTTGGAGAAGAACGAGGCGATCAAGGTCTACGCTAAGCTGCCGATTTGGTTCAAAGTGCCGACGCCGCTCGGGACGTACAATCCGGACTGGGCGGTGCTGATAGAGAAGGACGGCACCGAGCGACTCTACTTCGTCGTGGAGACGAAGAGCAGCCTGTTCGACGACGACCTCCGCGACCGCGAAGGGGCAAAGATCGAATGCGGAACTCAACACTTCAACTGCCTCGCAGCGGCCGGCACGGACAACCCGGCCAAGTTCAAGCGTGCGTCTAAGGTCGAGGATTTGTTTGCCTAGTGGGTTCCGATCGCTTGGGTGCGTCGCTTTTTGAAAGGTCGGTCGTGGCGAAGGAGCGTGCCGGGTCTCGGCCCAGGGGTTTCTGCGTTGCGTTAAGATCCTTATTTGCAATGCGACCGAGGACGCTTTCCACGACCTCTTTCAGCAGTCGCTCGGCACCGTAGTTCGACAGATGGTCGTCGTCGCAATAGAGCGATCGGCCGGTCTCGACGACCCGGGAGCGGCCCGCGTCGTCGAACATGTGGCGTGAGGTGTCGATGAGCTCCACGCGCAGCTTGTCGTAGGTCGGTAAGCGCGCGAATAGGCCACTCTCGGTCTTCGCTTGAAATTCGTATTGCTCCAATGAAACTCCGGATACTTCGGCGATTGCCGGAAACCGCGCCACGGAATAGATCTGCTGGTTGATTCCTTCGCCCGACGGCTGACGAGGAACTTGCCGGAACAGGAACAATCGTTCCACTCCCGCCGCTTCCAACGCCGAAAGGGTCGACGAGAGTTGCGCCGCGGATTCGTCGATTCGATCTGGCCTTTTATAATGATCCCATCGGCAAACGAGACAGACGTTCTTCACGCGTTCACGTTGGACGAGATCCAACAGCAAAGCGATTCTCTTTTTCGCCTCCTGATTGACATACCAAAGCCGGATGCTATTCCGCGCGATGATCGTGCCTCGTAGATTCCGTCGTTCAGCCACCTGATGAAACAATTCGGATAACGCCACGGCATGGCTGTCGCCGAACAGGATAAAGTCGAGCTTGGCCGAGGCATTATCCGGGCGACCGAGAAGCGGCAGCCCCTGTGTTCGCAATTCGTCGAGCGTCAGGTCGTAGCGAAAGTTCGTCGTCTCCAGATCCGAAACGAGCGGCCTCAGGTTTGCGGGGATTCTTTCCGGATACCCGCCTGAGATCCAAAAGAAAATCGAAACTCCGATCAGGACACATTGAACTAACAACACTCCCCCGAAAAACCTGCGCGACGAAGAAGCGAGAGTAGGATATCGAAATCGTTCTTCGACGAAACGCCACGACAGCACTCCGAGCACGAAGGAAATCAACAGCGTCAGCGCTTGCACACGCCAACCTTTAACTTCACCCAACAAGCAGACGGTATACGCCATGACGGGCCAATGCCACAGATAGAGGGAATAAGAGATTCGGCCGATAAACACGAGCGGCGCGAGCGAAAGGATACGGCCGACGGACGTCGAGCGCGGCAGGCTAAAGTAAATAAACGCCGCGGCACCGAACACCGGTAATGTCGCGGCCGATCCCGGCATAAGCGTGGTTTTATCGTAAAGGCATACGGCCGCGACGATCGCGAGAATGCCCGACCAAGCGACTATCTCTCCGACCACAGGCGGCAGGCGATTCGGCCTCGGCAATAGCGCGAGGTAACTCCCGATGAGTAGCTCCCAAGTCCTCGTCGGAAGCGAGTAGAACGCCGCGTTCGGATGGCCCGGCGTCAATAGAATACTGCCGACGAGCGACGCGCCGGCGGCCACGGCCGTCAACGGCAAGACCCACGCACGACCCCATCTCATCAACACCCAAAGCACGAGCGGAAACAAAAGATAAAACTGTTCCTCGACCGCCAGCGACCAAGTATGCAGGAGCGGTTTTTGCGAGGTGCTGTCGGCAAAGTAGCTTTCACCTTGCCAGAAATAAAAGTTCGCCGCGAGCAGTCCTTGCGCAACGGACGACTTTCCCAGTCGTACGAGCTTGGTAGGAATCAAAAGATAAAATCCGACCGCAAGTGAAACCGCGACCATGACGGCAAGCGCGGGAAAGATCCGCCGCGTACGTCGCTCCCAGAATCGGAGAAAGGAGAATTGACCGGCATCCAAGTCTTTCATGATCAAGCCGGTGATTAAGTATCCGGAGATCGTGAAAAAAACGTCGACTCCCGCAAATCCGCCCGGGCAGCCGATGTTGGCATGAAACAATAAGACGACGATGACCGACAACGCACGTAGGCCGTCGATCTCCGGACGATAGGAATGAGTCGGACTCGACATACGGACGGTCTCGGACAATTTTCCGTTATCTAGGTCAGTGCATCGTAACGAGCCGTAGGTTGAGACACGGAATATTTTGGACTCGAAAACCGCCGGAGCCGCTTTCGCTCGATCCGACACGCGACCGCACGACACGGCCCTTTCGCGTGTGACTCGATCCGAATGTATGCCGAGTCGGCCGGCGAAGGCCGTCGCCCGATCTATTTGTTCGGGCTCTGCACGGGAATTTTGTGCATCTCGGCAACGAACGCGTCGAGTCGATCGAGCGTCGCATCGTAGCGGTTGCGGCGGAGCCATGTTTCGTACGAGATGCGCACGGGCGCCGTCGGCAGCGGCTTGGTCCAGAGCATTCCATCGCCGCCGATCATGGCCGTCGCTTTCTTGTCTGCCGGGCGGGAGCGAAGTTGAATTTCCGCTTTGTTCTTCTCATACGTGATAAAGGTATAGTCGTCCGCGACGATTCCCGCTCCATCACGCTTCCATCCGAGCGCTTCCATCTGCTTGGCGAACAACTCGCCGAGTTTGGGAGGGGTCGTGTCGGCGACTTCGAATTCGATATTCTTGGCGTCGACATCGTACTTCACCGCCATCGCGCCGGCGGGGAGCGTGAAGTCGGCCGCCTGAAGGCCGGGCTCGCTTGTCTTATCAACCGGCTTCTCGGCCGGTGGTTGCAACTGCCAGGACGAACTCGCCGCGTCTCCCACGACCACGCGCGTGCCGCCGCCGGAGAGTTCGGCGAGGCGAAGGAAAAGGTCTTGCTGTCCGCGAACGTATGGGAGCCACGCCTTACCGTCCTTCGTGTGTCGCCCCGCCTCGCGCCGAAGCCATCCTTCGGCCGCCATGCGATTGTCGTAGAAGTCGATCGCATCCTGCAAGTTCATCTTCGTATTGACGACGCACTGCAAATCGGTCGAAGCATCGAACTCGATCCAGCCCGCGTCGGGAGGGAGCGGCAACGATTGGTTCGACACGTTCAGATTGGTTTGCACCGCCAACTCATTCGGCGAGTCGGCTGGGTTTTGGAGCGACACGGTCAGCACACTGCCCCCTTGCAACAGCTTGAGGGTTCGCGAACGCGGGTCTTCCGAACCGGAAGCCGCGAGGCGGGTATAGGCCGTCCAGCCGGCGGCGTGGAGTTGCTTGAGCAAGGTTGCCTCGGCGTCCGTCAGTGCGGTCTTCGTGCGATACATGCAGCTGGAGAACGATTCGTGAGTACCCTTCCAGTCGGACACCGGTAACTTGGGAAGCCACCGAGCGTCGTAGTTGCCCTCGAATTGCAACGAGACCTGCAACTCGCCGGCGGTACCGGTGCCGTAGTCCGCGGCCGACGCGAAGGAAACGTTTAGCCGACAACCGTCCTTGTCGAAAATGAGGCCAGGTGTCATCGGCGACGGCGGGGCTTCCGTCCAGCCGGCTTTCTCCAGGGCGTAGCGATAATAGAGTTCGGCGTCGGCTTGCGTGGCCGGTGCGACGTACGTGCTGAAGCCAAACTCATTCATCTTCGGCACCGCACCCGGCAGTCGCGGGAACGAACGGATGTCGATCACACGTTGCATTTGAGCGGGAGACATCGCTTGTTGCGCTCCGGCGACGGGCGTCGCTGGTGTCGGCAACACCATCGATTTCATACCGATCGCCGCAGCCGCATCGGCCGTGCCCCAAATACGCAACCGGCTCTCAGATGAGATGAGCAATCCGTTGCAATTCGGCAGCCACTCGAGCGCCGACGTTTGTTCGCCGTCGGCGTCGATCACTTGCACGAGCCGGCCAGCGGCCGTGTCCCAGATGCGTATTTCGGAGTTGTTCGCGTACGTGGCGATCCATTTGCCGTCGTGCGAAAAGGAGATGAGTTGCGCGCCGGCACCGCGCCAGCCCGAGCCCGTCGATTTGGAACTCTGGACGTCCCAGAACTGTAGCGTCGCATCGGCATCGCTGAAGGCCAACGATCGGCGATCGCTTGATAGGGCGAGCGCCGGACTCATCAGATGTTTCGTCGTCAGCGCGGTTTCCTTCGCGCCGGTCTCGACGTTCCAAATACCTGCTTCGCTTCCGGCGGCCGCTAACCGATCGTCGGAGAGGAATGCCAAGTGGTGGATCTTTTGTTTGTCCACCTTCAGGCTCTTCAACTGCTTGCCTTCCGGCAATTGCCAAAGATGGACGTCGCCCGAATAGCTCGTCGTGGCGAGGAGTCGCGAGTTGGGCGAGAGCGCCAACTCCGTGATGTATCCCTTGTGAGCTGGGATGGCGACAACTTCCTTCTGGTCGCTCAGCGTCCAGATACGAACTGTTCCTTTTTCATCGCCGGCTACCAGCCATTTGCCATCGGCCGAGATCGCCGCCGCACGGATGGGGCGCTCGACTTCGTCGGGCTTGTACTTGGTCAACAAATCAACCGTGGGCTGAGCGTCTTGCGTGTTCCAAAGCGTGAGCTTCGAGCCGCCGAGCGCAAACTGTTTTCCATCCGGGCTCACCGCTAAGCATTGCACTGCCGGATCATCGAAGCCGTCGTTGCAGGCCAGTAACTGCAGCGGCACGTATGCAGGAACGTCCCATTTTGCGATCTGCTCGGGCGACGGTTTTGCTGGGGGCTTGGGAGCGATGGCGACCGAGAGACTTGCCGTGCCTGCCTGCGAAACATCGGCTCGCTCCGAAGCCGCGACTTGCTGCGGGCTATCGGGCTGTGAATCGGCAGAGGGCCCCGAATTGGAAGCAGGCTCGGAACCGCATCCACAGACGAGCGGGATGATCAGGAAAAGAAGCCGGTGGAGTTCACGAGGAAGACGCATGGGTACGCTCTTGTTCTCGAAGGTGAGACGATACCGATTCGGCCGAATCAGCTGCGTCACTGTTATACACGAGATAAGGCATTTCATCACATCGCTTCGATGTTCCACGATGGTTCGCAGCTTCTCACGGCGCGGTTTCACAAGACCGTTGAGGTCGCCGACCGTGTGGTAAAGGTCTGAGAATAGGCTGTCAATCGTGCCGCGATCAGGACAGGAATTTAGAACTTCGGATCACGACCATCGCATTTGGAGAGCTGAGTCGCGGCGTAAGATCGTCGTCGAAATGTGTTGTGGAATCCCCCGATACGAGATTGATTTTCGTTTATCGACGAGCGATCCTAAGGATAATAGAACTTATTCGAGATATAACCTGAGGCGAATACTCGACTGACAAGACCTTCATTAATAGGCGGGCCCGTGATTCATCCTCTTCGGCTTCTCGTTATCGGCTGCATCGTATCGATTGCGGCGCAAGCGTCGGCGGGCGATCGTTACTTCATTATGATTTTCGGGTCCGAGTCGGTGCCGAAGCGTGCCCGCTACACGCACACTTGGGCGACGATCGTCAAAGCGACTGCCGAACCGGGCGACAAAGAAAGCTATTCGTTGGAGAGTCAGACGATCTCCTGGATGCCGGCCAACTTGGTCATTCGGCCGCTGGCGCTGCGCGCCGAGTGCGGAGTGAATCTCAGCTTGCCGGCCACGTTCCACGATAGCTTCTGCAAAGGAGAATGCGTCGCCATGTGGGGGCCGTACGAGTTGGAACCCGATCGCGGCCCGATGATCTACGAACGAGTTCGTCATCAGATCGCCCGCTTAAATAGCGGCTGCGTTCTTTATAAGTGCATCGATCCCGATCACGGGCCTCGTTCGACGTACATCGCCGATTGCATTCACGCCGTGACCGATCTCGATCGCCATCTGCCGCGGCCGGCTTACAACGAGTTTCAAAACAACGGCATGGACGCGAGTCGGCGCGTGGCACTGATTATGGCCTCGCGCCACCGTTTCGATCCGAGCATCACACACGAATGGATCGCCGAAGCGATGCAAGTCGGCAAGTGCGTCCAACGGCGCACGATCCCGGCTTGTGCAACGGCCTGCACACCGGCCTGCGGTAAATAGGCGAACCCTCAGCCCACACTTTGCGGGATTCCATTCTTTTAGAACGGCTGGAACGAGGATCGTCGCAGCAGATTCGACTTGCAATCATCTTCCCCCATTTCAACGAGCCGCGAACCACCCGCAAGTGTTGAATCAGTATTTCTCGATGATATACTCATTTCCGCGCAAAGCGTCGGGCGAGCGATCGGCCCATATCTCCGATTAGGAGCAAGCCTCAACTAGAAGAGCTCGACACTCGGCGCGGCAACGAGCATCTATGGTTAACCCTAATGTCGAAAAGATCACCGTCGGGCAATTTCTAGCCCTGCTGACGACGTGCAATCTATTGTCGCCGGATGAACTGATTCCCCTCCATGCCGCATGGCCTGCGGCTCGTCATGCGGACGACGCAGGGGGCTTGGCACGCGAACTGGTTCAGCAAGGAAAGCTGACCAAATACCAGGCCGCGGCGCTCTACCAAAACAAGCCCAAGGGGCTCGGGATCGGCGAGTATGTATTTACGGAGCGACTAGGAAGTGGTGGGGCGGGAGCGGTTTACTTGGCCCGTCATCGCCGGACCGGCGAAACCTCGGCGGTGAAAGTGCTGTTGAGCACGAAACGTTCCTCCGACGCCTTGACTCGTTTCCGTCGCGAAGCGGAAACGGCACTCCGGCTCAATCACCCGGGGATCGTGCGAGCGCTCGATGCAGGGGAGTCGGAAGGCCAGCATTTCATTGCGATGGAATACATCGACGGCATGGACCTGTCGACGTACGTCAAGAAGCAGGGGCCCTTGCCGCTCGAACAAGCGGTGTCGTGCGTCGTGCAGGCGGCGCGGGCCCTGGCTTATGCCCATGAGCAAGGGATCGTGCATCGCGATGTGAAGCCGGCCAACTTGATGCTCAGCCCCGATGGAACCGTGAAGTTACTTGACCTCGGGCTGGCGCGCTTCGACGATCCATCCGCACTAGGCGACTCGCCGGCCGACGAAGGTTTGACGCAAACCGGGCAGGTCATGGGAACCGTCGATTACATGGCGCCGGAGCAGGCGTTGCACACGCGTCTGGCCGATGCGCGGGCCGACGTCTACGGACTCGGCTGCACATTCTATCGATTGGTCACCGGAAACATTCCGTTCGACGGCGACTCCGTGGTCGCCAAGATTTTGGCGCATCGCGATTCTCCGATTCCGTATCTTCGGGCGTTCAATTCGCAGATACCGGCGGCGGTCGATTCGGTGTTGCAGCAGATGTTGGCGAAGCATCCCGACAGTCGCTATCAGACGATGAACAAACTCGCGGAGGATTTAGAGCGGAGTTTAACGGCCGCCCCTTGGCAACCGTCGACGATTCCGGCGGCGTTTGCGTTGCCGCTGCCTCAAGTCTCGCGACAGTCCGATGCGCAATCGCTCACTTTTAATTTCGGTCCCGGAGGGCATGCCGATGCGGCTTCTGCACTTAGTCCTGTGCAGCGGAATAAATCGATCGCGAGTTATGTGGTCGGAGCGGCGATTGTTGCCGTGCTGTTGGCAGTGGGAATCGCCTGGAACGGCCGAGGCCCGGCAGAGATACCAGCGGACGTGACCGAAACGGCATTGGCTCTGCCTCTTCGGGCGGCGGTGCCGACGCCCTCGGCTTCGCCGACGTCTTTGATTGCACCGAAGCCCTCAGCGACAGTTGTTCTCTCGTCAACGCCGACACCGCCGGCGCCCAATCGCATTACTAGCGTTGCGCCGACCTCTACGACGATCGAACCGAAAGGAACTCCGTCCGTAAAGCCGACTTCAAGCATGATCGCGACAGCGCAGCCGCTAGCTTCGACGCCGATCCCGTCGCCGACCGTTGCCTCTTCGATCGCGCCTCCGATGTCGACTGCTTCCAGCACTGCTCCGCCCAAGACATCCGTCGTCGTCGCTGCACCGATCGGCACTCCTTCGGTGGGCAACACCGCTCAGCCGCTCAAGCCGAACACACCGACCGCACCTCAGGCCGACGGCTGGATCGATTTGCTTGATTGGGCGACGGGCGTCGATTGGTCACCGCGAGGCATCGATTGGAACGACAACTTAGAATCGCCCGTCACTAAACAGGGGTTGGTGCTAAAAACCAAAGAGTACAATCGTTTTCCATTGCCGGCCATCATCGACGGCGAATACGACATGGAAGTCGAGTTCACCCGGCATGCCGGAAGAGAGTCGGTAAGCGTCTTTTTTCCCGTCGGCATTCATAACATGCATTTCTTCATGGGTGGATACACCGGACGAACAGGAGGGGTCGACTGGATCGACGGCAAGCTGGCTAATGACGGCAACCCCACGACAAAAAAGCCCGCGCCGATCTCCAACGGCGTGCGGCATCGCGTGAAGATCCGAGTCCGTCGCTATGGTGACGAAGCCGCCTTCAACATCGACTGGGACGACACGCAAGATTTCATCACTTGGCGTGGGCCGTACGACGACCTGACTTGCCACGAAGGGGGCGGATTCAAGCTCACAACCGTTCGCCGCCCTTGGCTTGCCAATTGGAACAATCGGACGACTTTCCATACGGCACGCATACGGATGGTTTCGGGCGAGTGTCGTCGCGATTTCCCGACCGAGGCCGATCGGCAGCGAGATACGCAAGCAGGGTTCACACGCTTGGTCGATCTCAATGCCAACGGGCCGACCGTGGGTTGGGGGAAGTTTTTGGTCAACCAAGTTCCTTTAGAACTCGGGCCGACGCTGTGTGAGCGTTGTTGGCCGTTGGTTTCGCTTCAACCCTCGGTATGCGCCAACTATTACGCGGCCCATGCTCCGTCGCGGCTGAAGTGCCGCGTCCCGAAAGGTGCGAAGAGTTTTTCCGTCGCCGGGTATAACCACGCCAGTCGCACCGTTAAATATTCCGCTTACGTCGATGGCAATCTAGTTGCCGAAAGCGGCGTCACCGACATCGCCAAGTTTTCGTTTCTCATCCCACCCAAATCGTCTTTATTGGAGTTGGTGATCGACTCCGACGGAGATCTCGCATTCGACCACTCGTACTGGTGCAATCCTCTGTTCGTCAGTGCTACGGGGGTGAAACTGCCGTTTGATGTGACATCGAACTCCGTCGGTGCGGGAAAGTTCCAAAGCAATCAGATCATCGAGAAATGGGCATCGCCGCCTTTGGAGCCGGACGATGCCGTCCCCTGCGACGAGTTCTTATTCGCTCATGCCAAATCGTCGGTGAGTTATGCCATTCCGCCCGGCAACAAACGTTTCACCGCGATTGCGTATTGCGCTCGCACGACGTCGGTAACTTATGAAGTCTGGGCCGATGATCGGCAGCTTTTTAAGAGTCCTCACAACTTGGGAATCATTCCGATCAATGTGCTATTGCCTCCGAACGCTAAGACGATCGAGTTGAGAGTTCTGGAAGGCCGCGACGTCAACTTCGATCTCAGCATGTGGTGCTACCCTCGCCTGTACCGTAAATGACGCGGTCATGCCGATCGTCGTGCCCGAAGGGGACATTGAATTAGGTCAACGATCAAAAAGAATCTCAACGTAGTAGACCATGGGAAGAGCATATTGATGAGAATTAGCGGACGAGGCGTTTCGGTGTTGGTCGCCTGTTGCGTAATTGTGAACGCCGGTGCTGAAGCCGAGACTTCCGCTACGCCTGCGACCATCTCTCTCGCGATGCAGCAGACGGACATTGACGTTGAGCAATGCCGTGCGTTTGCCGGCGGGCGCGACCTTGGGCCGGCCTCGAGCGCGACCCTCGCGGCGTTGCTCGGGTTGGCGGAGCCGAGCAAGGTGGCCGAATGGACTACCGGGCCGCAGGGCCAAGAAGTGCGGCACTTTCGCTTGGCTTTTCGTCGCCCGATTGCGTTAGGCACGCTTTGCTCCAACGCGCCGACGGTAAGCATCTTGCGCAGCGATGCCGAGTATCCCGGCGACGTGACGCGCGAAGAGTTGTGGCAATCGCTGGACGGGGGACCGGTGTTTCCGCTTTCGGCCGCGACGCCGGTTCGCGCGGTGCGATTGACCTACAAGGTCCACAACTTGCCGTGGGAAACGATCGAGCGGTCGACCATTTGCGATCCTGTTCGGTTGCTCGCGGGTCGGTACTGGAGTCCCGAGTCGTTGGGTGGGCAGGCACGCAATAAGTTGAAGCCTGCAACCGACAAGAAAGGGCCCAAAGATCCGGGCGAGCAATGGATCGGCTACTGGCCGGTCGAGCGCGTCGTCGCCGGTGTCGTCTTGTTCGCGCCTGCACCGGACAAGCCGGCCTATTGGTCGTTGCGGCCTGAGAGTTCGACGCATCCACGGTTGGCCGAGCCGTCGGAATGGCAACCATTAACGACGGCGACTTCGTCGGACACGGGCATCGTCACCTTCGCAAATGCAAGCCCATCGTTGGCGATTCGCGCGACGGGAAAACTTCCGACCGCGAGCAAGCCTTGGCTCGCTTCGCTGGTGTCGCTTTCGGACGGTGAGCAACCGCCGCGTTCGTTTCAACCGCCGGCGGCTTACAACGTGCGTTATCAATTGCCGCTCGCCGGCTTCGTGGCCGCGAGAGTGAGCGATGCCGAAGGGCGACACGTTCGCCGGCTCATTGCCGAGGTGCCGCGCAACCAAGGCGAGGTGCTGGAGCCTTGGGATCTGACCGACGATGCCGGCCGCACCGTTCAACCGGGTAACTACTCGATCACCGGCGTCGTGCGACCGCCGTTGAAGCTGACGCACGAGATGACGGTCTACAATTCCGGATCGCCACCTTGGAACGCACCGGTGCGCGGCGGCGGAGGCTGGATGGCCGATCATTCGCCGCCGGTCGCTTGCTGCGCAGTGGGAGATCGGATGTTTTTCAGCGCGATGGGAGCCGAATTCGGCTACGCGTTGATCGCCACCGACTTAAGCGGCGCGAAAGTTTGGTCCGATCATCAAGGAGCACACCGCCTCGTAAGCGACGGGCGAGCCGCCTATGCCGTGAACAACGACGAAGTCGTGCGGATCGATCCGCACCAAGATTTCGCCAAGCAGGTAATTCACAAGTTTCAGTACGATGATCGAACGCCCGGCCACACCGACACCGGGTACATCATCGCCGACTATAGCGGTGCCGCCGCTCGCGACGGTTTGTTGTGCGTCAGTTATCGCTCAACGCCGGCCGCTTGGGTGCGATCGGCCATTCGAGGCGACGAGATCGATCTCAAACAGATCACGCCGCCGATCTATCCGCGCAAGGTCCACGACACGGCCCTCAATCCGCTCGAAGAGGTGTACTCGACGTTCCAAGCCACGACCAGTTCGACTCAGGCGCATTTCGGCAACGCGCCGACCAAAGGTCCGCTGGCGAATACGCTCGTGCTGCCGTTTAAAACCGAAGTGCCGCTGGGAAGCATCGTCGTTTCCGATGCGTCGGTCGAAGTCTGGGCGTTGAAAAACGGCAAGACTTTGCCGAAGGCGTTTCAACCCACGGAAGCGACGCTCGATGTCCCCGCTTTAGCGAAAAAGAAAAAGACCGACGGGTTCGACGACATCTTGGGAGACATGCAGACGCGATTCGATCCGGAAACGTGGATTCGCTTAAAGACGACGGCGAAGACCGGTGCCGGGCTAGCGATCGTGCCCGAGAATATCGCGACGCGGGCCGTGGTATTCACCAGCCCGACTCTCACGCGGCTCGATTACGGCATGTTGCTCGATCGTCGCTACGACAATGTCGCCGCGAAGGGCCGGCTGGTCGTAGGAGAAGGGAAGGCCGGCGCCGACGGTAGTTGGAAGTTCGAGCGAGATGCGTCGCGTCCGATTTCGCTAGCCGATCCGGCATCGGCCTCGCTCGTTTGGGACCAACCGCAGGGGCTTCGCGGTTGCGTATTGACGCGCCCGCTTGAATGGAGCGGGTTGGCAATCGACGTTTGGACCGGCCCTGTCGATCGGTCGATCGACGCGCAAGCCCTGGCCGATGATGCCCAGTGGCGCGAAGTGCATCGTCATCGCCAAACGCGTAACCATGTGAAATTCAACTGGCATACGAATCGCCTCGTGGTCGCCGACTTCGGTGAACTCGTATCGACCCGAGCGCTGCGGGTCCGGTTTATCGAAGCACCGCAAGGGGCAGGGGCTCCGACACGGTCGTTCATCAGCGGCGGCTTCGAGTCGCTGATTGCGCTCGCACCGGCGACCGGCAACTCCGTGACGGCCGCCGACCTCGCCGAGCGAGTGACCGTGCTCACGTTGCCGCGCACTCCGGGAGAACAAGCAAAGCTGCTCGGACACTTGCCGCTCACCGGTGCGGGTGCGCTGGCGTTCGATCGCGTCGGCACGCTCTACGCAGCCTGCAGCCAGGGGATCGTGCGCCTGCGCGATATCGATCGCCTCCCCGCGCTGCCGAGGCTCGAGGTGGTCGTTCCGACGGATCGGGCTGGGAACCCGCGAGCGCTGGCGTTTCGTGCCGACGGCAAGCTCTGCGCGATCGATCGGAAGACCAAGCAGGTGCGCGTCTTCGATGTGACTACCGGCTTGCAGGTTGAGGAGTTCGGTGGTGCGCCGCCGTCGCTAGGAACCTGGGATCCCGGCAAGCTGATCGAGCCCGTCGCCTTGGCATTCGACGCGGCTAACAAGCTGTGGATCGTCGAGCAGCAGTTTCAGCCCAAGCGAATCAGCCGTTGGACGGACAAAGGACGGTTCGAGCAGGAGTTCCTCGGGCCCACGCACTACGGCGGCGGCGGCATGATGGATCCGGGCGACCGGACCGTCGTCAATCATTTAGGGATGAAGTTTCGCATCGACTACGGAGCGCGCACTTGGAAACTGGAAAGCCGTCTCGCTCCTTACGGCGGCGGCAACTATCTGCCCGACCGCGTCGCGTATGTCGAACGGAACCGTTATCTGATCGGCGATCGACCGGTGGTGACGCCGTTCGGCGATCCCGGGCCGACGTCGGTCGTCTGTCGCGAGATGCAGGGGGTGGCCGTGCCGATCGTGGCCGCCGGGGTGATCGGCGATTGGGCCGAACTTGCGCGCAACGTCGAAGTTCAAAAGAAAGTACGCGACGTCGACGGCACAAAGACCGGCTTCATCTGGGTCGATCACAATTCCGACGCGTTAGTGCAAGCCGACGAAGTGCAATTGCTCGTCGGCCCTAAGGTGACGCGCGCGCCGTACATCGGCGACGACCTGTCGCTCAACTTCTCGACCGGTAGCCAAGGCTTCCGCATCCGCGCAAGTTCGATTCGGAGCGACGGTACGCCGCTCTACGACGGCCTAGCGCGCGAAGAACTCGCGGAGTTGAGCGGCGCGGCGATGGTCACGGGACGAGGCGATACGTTCATTCTCGGTCACAAGATGCTCGGGCCTGACGGTAAGTTGTTGTGGACTTATCCGGACAACTACATGAGCGTGCAGCGATCTTATCAAACCCCTTGGGGCTTCTACGACCGGCCGCCCGGTGTGTTGGCGGGAGGCTTCGGAACCATCGGACACTTCGACATCGCCGGCGAAACACTGTTCTGCGTCGGCGGCAACAACGGCGACTATTACGCTTTCACGCGCGACGGCTTGCTCGCGGCGACGATCGTCGGCGGGCCGACCGGCTATGGGAAACGATTCTTCTCGATCCCCGACTACGTGCCGGGCCGAACCGATCTCAGTGATCTGCGCAAAACGGTCGAAGACTTTCACGGCCACGTCACGCGCGCCGAAGACGGCAACGTCTACGCGATCGCCGGGAAGAACCACGTCACGGTCATGCGCGTCGACGGCTTGGAAAAGCTGCAACGCTTTTCAAGCTCATGCGTCGTTACCGGCGACGACCTCGTGCAAGTCTCGAAATGTGTGCAAGCGAAGGCCCGCGTCGAGCGGTTTCTGTCCAGCGAAGGACCGAAGATTTGCACGGTTCCCATGCTCGCGAAGCCCCCGGTGATCGACGGCGACGTCCTTTCCGATTGGCCGGGAGTCGAGATGACGACGATCCGCGAAGTGCGCAGTCCTGAGGGGAAGGAAGTCGGTCATTGGAAGGCGAAGCTCGGCTTCGATGCCGAGAACCTTTACGTCGCGGTTTCGTCCGTCGACCACAGCCCGCTCGCCAATCGAGGCGCTGATCGCAAAACGCTGTTCCAGTCGGGCGATACATTCGATCTGCATTTGGGTCTCGATCCCGAGGCCGATCCTGCACGCACCGAGGCGGCGCAAGGAGACATTCGCTTGGTGATGACTGCGCTCGGCGACGAAGCGGTCTGCATGCTATATCGCTACCGCGCGAACAAACCGGTTGGGGAACCGACCGTGTTTCGGTCACCCGTCGGAGAGATCACGATCGACGAAGTGCGCGCGATGAGTGAAGCGAAAACGGCATTCTCGCGCTTGGCGCAGAATTGGACTTTTGAGGCGGCGATCCCGTGGAGGGCGTTGGGAAGGCCGGCTCCCGTCAAAGGTCTGAGCTTACGCGGCGACTTGGGGGTCACCGAATCGGACTCGCAAGGAATCACGACGATCGCCCGTCACTATTGGGCGAATCATAGCCAAGTGAGCCTGAGCGATTTACCCTCGGAAGCGCGCGTGCTTCCCGCGCTTTGGGGCGAATTTCGTTTTGAACCCGCGGCCGGCGTCGACAGTCTGTTGGATAAATAAGAATTGGGTGAGTGAATTTGAGAGCCCCCTCGGCTCCGCAATGGGTGGATCCGGCGGCGACCTCGTCGCCGGGGAACGCCTAAAACCGGCAATTACCGTGTCCCTTGCCCGTAAACAGGCTATCATAGAGCCCACTACTTTACGGGGGCCCGTCATGGCGTTGTCGGTCGATCAATTCGGGAAGTCGCTGATTGCCTC
>JAIOPP010000032.1 GCA_021413845.1 Planctomycetia bacterium
AGATCTCCAATTCCGCTTCCCGTAACTTCTGAATGATCTGCTCCACTTTCAAGCGCTTCGTCCCCATGATCGCCTCCCTTTTTCAAGTGATGGTCGTCAGTCTACGACTGACGACCGGACTCGTTTAAGGGGGGCAGGTCATCTACGTCGGCGCTCGATACGAATGCCAGATGCTAGATTCGTTCGGCCTGAAAGGGGAGAACAACGAATGCGGCGGGCTGTACTCGGTAAAGGCGCCGGACGTGAACATGTGCCTGCCGCCGCTCACTTGGCAAACGTACGACATCGACTACACCGCAGCTAAGTACGAAGGGGACAAGCTAATCACCAACCCGCGCGTGACGATCTCGCACAACGGCGTGCTCGTGCATAACGACGTGGAGCTTCCCGGAGAGCGTTCGACAACCGCCGCTCCCAATAAGCCGGGCCCCGACCCAGGCCCGATCTACCTGCAGGATCACGGCAACCCGCTCCGCTATCGGAACATTTGGGTTGTTGAGACCAAATGAACCAATCGAACGTACGACCGAGCCATTCCCGTCGGCTTGTTTCCCTGTGATTCATTCGTTGTCGTGAGTTCGACGCGACAGCCCTCAACGACGCGCTCGCCGTAGCCCCAGTCCTAGTGTTAGCGATCTATGTCGCCCTGCCGGAAGTCGGGCAAGCGTGACGGTCTGCACGCGCATCGCAGCGTGCCGCCTCGTATCGACGAGACCTACGACGTGCCGTTTTCGCTGGAGTGCCAAAGTTGCCGAGGGCACCCGATCTCGACCTAGACTTCCTTTTGCACGCTGTAACGACCGGAGTCAGAGGCCGAGTCTTTAGCGAGCCTTATACGACGATGGCATCGATCGAAGAGAAAGTATTTTTACCGGAACATCGCCGCGAGTGCGGTAAGCGATCGGCGGACGGTTTCCAACGTGCCGACGGCGACGAACGTCCGATAGCGATAATCCTGCGCTGCAAGGCGGTTTTCATCGCGAACACGAAAGACGCAATTCCACTTCGTCACTTTTTCCGTCACAAAGCGGAAGCGACCGTAGCCGGCTCGTTCATAACCGGCCGCGGGCTGATCGGGCGAGAATACGCCCATGGCATATGCCCCATCCGCCGTGGAAAACACGACCGGCTGCGATTGCTCGCCCGGACCGTCGTCCAGCGGACTTAGTATTCCCGTTGTAACGTCAAGTTTGTGAAATGTGCCGAACTCCACCGGCATATAGCCGGTGACGGCCTCGAATTGCGCAAAGCGGTGCTTCTCGCCTGACGGTAACGTGAAGGTCGCTTCGTACTCGATGACGTGCGGCAAGTCACGGTAGCCGATGCGAATTCGCTTTGCGATCCGATGTTCCGATAGCACGCGGTCATTCAGCGCCGGTCGGCCCGACGACTCGTCTCCCGGCGCGAGCCAGAAAGCGGGTTGAGTTAAAGTGCGAAGTTCGGCGCCCTCGGCTTGCAACCGTAACAACTTGCTTGACGACTTCGGGCCTGCACCGTCACGCCGGGAACCGGCCTCGGTCGGGTTGAAGCACTCGGCCCAAAATGGTCCCGGCGCGCCGCCATCGAAGCTGCATGCGGACTGGAGTTGGCGTCCGTGGTCGGAGCTGTCGATGAATTCCTTGCCGTTCCAGCGGAGCGAATCGACGGCGCCGGCGAGACGCTCGGTCGCCGTGATGACGATGTCCGACGAGCTGGCTCGACCTCGGATGGATATTCGCCCATCGATGAATTTCGTTTCGGCTGCCATCGTCGCGCCCGTCGCCCACAGCGAGAGAACGAGTAGACAACCGATCTTGGATCGAGCCGGCCTCGGCAACATCGCGATCACGGGGATATTCGCCGAAGGTCGACTCATGGGTTTGCGGTGACGACGACGAAAGCGCGCTTCATGGTTCCAATTCCTTTTGTTCGGGATTCCCCGAATGGTTCAAGCCTAGGACCGACCCACGTCCGGTCAGATCGCCATCGTATCCGTTCGCTGCGAATACGGCCGACATGGAGCGAATCTTTCCGGTTTTCCTGCCGCCAAGCCGTTCTCGTTGGTTCCAGGATCCGGAGCCACACTTCGTCGCCGGTTTCTTCTTCGCCAATGATGGTACTCACAGTTGTTCTGGTTTCGTAAGTGGGCCACTCCGTCAAGCGCCGTCCCACCGCGCGATGGAGCTTCACGATCAGCAAGGGCTTTCGGCACTGGCATCGTTCGACTTGCAAGTCAAGCACCGCGCACGACTTGAAGAATCTTCGTCCCGTGCTTCGCCACCAGCGACGGTCCGACGCCGGGGACCGCGAGCAAGGCGGCCTCATTTTTGGGGCGCGACGTAGCAATCCCCGACAGCGCCTTGTCGGTCATAATGCGGAATGCGGGGACACGTTTTCTCTTCGCTTCGCCCTTGCGCCAAGCTCGCAGCGCTGCGTCGAGCGTCGACGATCGCGGCGTGGCCGTCGCTGCTTTTTTCTTCCTCCGGGTTTTCGGCTTCGCTCGCGAACTCGGCCCCTTTCTGCGGGGTGCCTGCTGGGTTGGGACTTGGATCGCGACCAATAAGCGTGTGCGGGATTTTTCGTCGATCCGTGTCAGCGTCAGCCGGTAAAACGGGATTGATTGACCGTCTTTCTCGAACACATCGGCGCGGAGGATGACCAGCCCGGCGCGGCCGAGCGCAGAGACGAGCGTCTCGAAGTCACGGCGTTCCAGCGCAGCCCCCTCGTTGCGATGGAGCGTGCCGACGGACTGGTCGTTCATCCGGGCGAGCGCGTCGAGGATCGCCTGCAGGACGGCGGACTCCGCGTCGGTGGGCGCGCGGAAGGCCTGCACGACGCAGTCTGCGGAGGCGCAGTTGTCGCATAATCCGCAGGGCGTGCCGGGGTCGTCGTCATCGCCGAAGTGACGGACGAGATGCACCATACGGCAGCCGTGCGCTTGCGCGAAGCGTGCCATCTGCTCGGACTGCGCCAGCCGGTGCAAAATCTGCGCTTGATACGACGGCGCCCAGGCGTCGTTACCCCGGCGGAGCGACTCGTCGGGGTCGACGAGTACGCCGCCGTGGACCCACAATTTTTCTAGGGCGCGCTCGAAGGATTCTTCGTCCAACTTCGTGCGCGCCTGCACGGCCTGCTTCGGCTGCGGCGCGACGGTGAGCTTAGAAAAGATTTTGTTCAGCTCGTCGACGGGCGGGTAATTCTTTTCATGGAAGAATTCATTGGTTTTGCGGTCGACGAAGGAATGGAGCAGGACGGCGCGAGAGGGCTTGCCGTCTCGGCCGGCGCGGCCGATCTCCTGGTAATAGCCCTCGAGCGTCTGGGGGAGCGCCAAGTGCGCGACGGTCCGCACGTCGGCCTTGTCGATCCCCATGCCGAAGGCGACCGTTGCGACGATGACGTCGATCTCGCCGCGCAGGAAGTCGGTTTGCACTTGGTCACGGTCGGCGGCGGTCATGCCGGCGTGGTAGGCGGCGGCGGGCATGACCGCGCCGAGCTGCCCGGCCAGCGCGGCGGCGTCCTTGCGCGACGGTGCGTAGACGATCGCCGGCCGGTGCGACGGACTCGCTAAGAGCTTCCGGATCATGTCCATGCGGTCGGGGCGCGAAACCTCGACGACTTCGATCGCCAGGTTGCTCCGGCGGAAGCCGTGGATGAAGCGGTTGTCCGATTGGAGGCCGAGCTGGGCGATGATGTCGCGCTGGACGACGGGCGTAGCGGTCGCGGTCAGCGCGATGACCGGCGCAGGGCGGAGCGAGGGGAGCCGTTGCCCCAGCATGCGATATTCGTAGGTCCGGAGCGACAAGCCCGTTGTGGCGCTGCAAGACCGACAACGGCCATGAGCCGGTCGCCGCACTCGCCGATTTCGTGGCCGCGGTCGACAGCGTGCAACCTTCGGAAACGAGGGTGCCGGTAGCGCGCAATGCTATCTATCGAGTGCGACGCGGCGATCAAGAGATCGTCGTCGAGATCCTTTATCGATCCCGTGAAGTTACGGACGGCTGGATCGTGCGCCGATTCATCGACGGCGAGACCTTCGCGACTCACGAGCGCGATGTAGTCGGACGGGCCGCCGTAGGTTGAGAATTAAATCATTGTCGACTGGGGATGCTCGACAATGCAGAGCCGGACGACATGCATCCGCTCCATTCAAAGCGGTCGGAACATTTCAAACGGCTAACCATCGCTTTGAACGCCTGGAGTTCGATGATGTTTTGACATTGATAGGTGAACAGCATCAAATCGAACGAGTCGTCGCGGGCCACGATCTCTTCCGCCGGTCGTGCCCAGAGCAGTCGCTCCTGGTCGCCGAATCGATAGTAGATTGCATCTGCGAGAACTAGGTCGCTGAGGATTTCGTCGAACGTCACGAAGGCTTGAGTATGCATGGGTCGTCTTCTCAGTTCGCGTCGCGGTGTAGTAGCAAACCCGATAGGCTAAGGAGCAATTGATGCGCCTCGATCCTGCCGGGGATTTGACTACATAGCCTCGCAAGCATTTGCCTTAAAGAATGCTAGGTTCGCGATCCCCCGGCAGCCCGTCCGTCTTGATTTTCGGTAACTCGATCAAGTAACACTATGCCCGATGAATCTCAAAGCGAGCGTTCCGCTCCGATCCCTTCGCACCCGTTTCGTTGGTTTCCCGAGTTCTTAGAACTCGGCCGGCGCCGAATGCACTCGCAAGCTCGGCTACTGGGACTTTCGCTCGTCGTCGGCGTGATCGCCGGGCTTGGCGCGATCTTGTTCTATTGCGCCTGCCAGGTCGTGGCGCATTATTCGCTCGACCTTGTTGCCGGCTATCGCCCTGAGTCGCCGCAAGGCGAGCAAGAACTATTCGCCGCGACATCGACGGTGTTCAGGCCGTGGCTGCTGTTGATCGTGCCGACGATCGGCGGGCTTATCAGCGGCTGGATCGTCTACACGCTCGCCCCCGAGGCGGAGGGACACGGCACTGATGCCGCAATTGCGGCCTATCATTTCAAACAGGGGGAGATTCGGCCGCGAGTGCCGCTGGTGAAGATCGTGAGCAGCGCGCTGACGATCTCGAGCGGCGGCTCCGGTGGACGCGAAGGGCCGATTGCGCAGATCGGCGCCGGCTTCGGATCGTTTCTCGGTACGATCTTGAAGCTCCGCCCGGCGGAACGTCGCGTGTTGATGGCGGCCGGCATGGGGGCCGGCGTCGCGGCGATCTTTCGTGCACCTCTCGCGGGTGCGTTGTTCGCGGCCGAGGTGCTTTACTCGTCGCCCGACTTCGAATCGGAAGTCATCATGCCGTCGGCATTGTCGAGCATCACGGCCTACTGCACGTTCGGCGCGGTGTTCGGCTGGTCGCCGCTCTTCAAACTATCCCCCGAGCAGTTAAGCGTCTTCACGTTCGACAATCCGTTCGAACTCGTGCCCTATACGCTCTTGGCGTTGTTCGCGGTGGTGCTGGCGATGCTCTACACTCGCACATTCTATTTCACCACCTATCTCTTCAAGCAACTGAAGATTTCGCGCAAACTGGTGCCGGCGGTCGGTGCGCTGGCGACCGGAGCGTTCGGGCTCTTGCTTTACTACGGCTTCGGCGAAAGTCCGCGAATGTTGGCCGTCATGTCGGCAGGTTACGGCAGCTTGCAAGACGGTATGACGATGGTTCCCGGCGACGAAGGCAACCTGCGACTGGCCGCCGCAATGCTGACGATCGCCGTCGGCAAGATCATCACGACGAGCCTCACGATCGGCAGCGGCGGCTCGGGCGGTGTGTTCGGACCGTCGATGGTCGTCGGCGGTTGCGGCGGCGGAGCGCTTGGAATTCTGTTCCACCGATTCTGGCCGGCGATGGCGCCGCATCCGTCGGCGTTCGTCATCGTCGGCATGGCGGGCTTTTTTGCGGCGGCGGCCAAGACGCCGTTTTCGACGCTCGTCATGGTCAGCGAGATGACCGGCAGCTACAGCCTCCTGTTGCCGACGCTTTGGGTCTGCACCATCGCGTTTCTGTTGTCCGACGAGCAGTCGATCTACAGTTCACAAGTTGCCGGCCGCGCGCAGAGCCCGGCCCATCAGGCGGAATTCGTGCGCGGTATGCTCAGCGGCCTCACGGTCGGTCGCTTCGTTACGATCGGAGAACCGTTCGGAGTTCTGAAGCCGCAGGAGAGTCTAGAAGCGGTGCGCACAAAGCTCAGCGCCGATCCACATGCCGTGTTGCCGGTGACCGATGACGCCGGTTGCTTGCTGGGCACGATCGGACTCGAGGAGGTATTCGTCGCTTTACGATTGGCCGACACGCCGACGCTGATCTTGGCGGCCGACTTGATGCGGACCGACGTCGTGCCGCTCACCCTCGACGATTCGATCGAGCGAGCTATGGAACTATTCGCCGAAAACGATCTGCTGGAGTTGCCCGTCGTCGATAGCCGCGAACAACGAGCCGTCGTCGGGATCGTCGGGCGAGCGAAAATCGCCGGCAGCTATCTCAAGCGGGTGCAAGGGACTGGGAGGTCGTCGACGAAGTAATGGTCGCGGTGGCATCGGGCGGGCCTGCATGACTAAGCGAGGTTACTTTTTCGCCCGCGTTCGAGCCGCCTTCTTCCGGCTTGTACGCGCGAGGCATGGCTTTGCGAACCCCCCTCCCTTCTTGCCCCTCGCGCGACGAAGCATGACTTGCGGTCGTGCCCGGTCCGGAGCCCGACTTTTTGCCTCCTTGCTCGACTTGTTGACCGTGACCCAGGCTCAAGTCTTGCCCTCGTACCTTGTCCGAGCGTTGACATGCAACTTACCGGGGCCTACTCACGTGATCCAGCCGACCCGTGACCGTTCCTCCGATCACCTCGTCAGCTTCGATCGCGGTAGACTCACGGCGAGCCCAGTCCTTCGAGAGTGCGGCTGCGCTTAGCGAAAGGAACATGAATCGCCACGCGCGTCTCGAAATCGAGTCTCGCAACGATCGACTCACGCGATCCATGAAAGAGCAAGCCACGCCGCCCGCGGCGGCACGAAACAAACTCATTCGTCAAGCGGCGTACACGACGTAGAGCACGGCGACGCCGATGACCGCGATTCCGATGCTGAAGCTGCCCGCGAATATCGCAAACAAACAAATTCCCGCGGAGCGATCTTCCCCGCAACTCGACGCCGCGTGAATGGCATCGGCGATGTTTCCGGCGCTTCGCCCGGCTGTGTCGATGCTCTTCGAGAGAGGCACCTGGGTCGCACTGGCTACGGACATGTTGAATCCTTTATTCGCGTGACGCCCCGAACTTGATTCGCCTGACGATCGCGAGAGATCGAGAACGAGACCGCCGATGGTGTGGCCTGTTTGCCCGTTGCAAACGAACACGCCTCAAAATGCTTGCGACCGAGCGGTTCGCAAAAGATATGCCGGTCTAGCATTCATCACCGGCGCGTGCCCGCGCACCGGAAATGCCGGACGGCGCAATTCGGAAGGCGGCCGGCGCTCGGCTCTTCGACGTGCAAGGCCTGCAGGATTTTGCAGTTCCTGCAAGAACCTGCAGCTCCCGCCATTCAATCCGAATCGGATCTGAAGCACTTCGCTGCCGATGACGACTTCGAGAAGAAACCCGCTCCTCTCTTGTGTGACGCTGCCTTGATCGGCCCGGCCCTCGATGCACAGACCTTCCTGATGAGGCGCCGCTTCCGACAACCGATCGACGGCACGGTCGTTGCTGTACTGGCCGTCCAAGCGGCCCTGTCGCTGAGTTTCGTGTCGCCGCTTCCGATGCGAGCGTTCCCTTCATTCGGCCGATGAAATACGAGCCGACGGGAGACTTGCAACGAGCTTTAACCGGCGAATTCGCTACCGATCAAAGGAAGACGTTCCATGGCTGAAGGAGTGATCAAGAGGCTGGCGGAGAAAGGCTACGGGTTCATCAATACCGGGAACAATCAAGACCTGTTCTTTCATTCCTCCAACGTACAAGAGGTCACGTTTGCCGATCTGTACGTCGGCCAAAAAGTCATGTTCACGGAAGGACGCGGTCCGAAAGGTCCGTGCGCAGAACAGGTCAAGCCCGTTTAGGGTTAGATTATCGATTCGTTACGTCGAAAGAGTCGATAAGTCGGTAAGAGATGGACCGTCGGCGCCCACCGAACTCCGCTACCACTGGTATGGCTCATGTCAGGACTGCCGGTCGACGACCCCCATTGGTCGAGATTCTCCTCGGCATTAAACGGATCGCCGCCACGAGGAGGACGACTGTCAAGTCTTCGACGTCGGCGATGCGGATCGTTCGCGTTTCCGATTGCGTGCCGGCATGAACGTCACGAGCGGTGACTTCGATACGCCGCTACGAGCACCTGACCGATTCGTTCCGGAAGCGGTACGTTGATTAACGCTGCGGCCCATGACTGAGTTTCTGCACCGACCATCGGCGCAGTTTAGTCGAGCTGGTCGATGTATTCAGCGCTTTCGCCCTGGAGTTGGCTCTACTGCCGGAAGCACCGGCTTCGCTGGCGAAGGACTTGCTTTGAGAACACGATGACGCGGCCGGTCGTCAGCGTCGCATCGGAAAGAGGAACGCGATACTCGGTCGCGACCGGGCAAGAACATTCCGCGACATCCGGATGCCGGACGGTCGCACCCGCTAAGTTGTGCGACGATCGCCGAATAGGTCTATTGAACGGGTACGAGCACCGCTGGGTCGGAAATACGAGCAACCACGGGTGATAGTACTCGAGGCAGAGCAGTTGCGCAGAGAGCATCGAAGGAATCATGTTTCGCGTCAAAACGGACAAAAACACCGAGACCTTCTCGACCGCGGAACGGATCCTCTTGGCCGCGCTCTTCATGGCGCTTACGGCGAGCTGCGTGTCGCTCTATCTGGTGTTTCAGGAGCGTCACCTGGTCGATTCCTGGCACGAGAACGGCGAGACACATTCGCCGACGAGCATTCGGTCACTCCAGCGACGACTCGATTTACAGGTGCTCACGGGCACGGTCGTACTCGCCATCTTGCTGTTCTGTCACATCGCCTTTTGGCGGTTGAGGCGGAGATTTCTGCTGAGCCAACAGTCGCTACGCCACGTGAAGATGCTGGCCCATGACATCCTAGCAAGCATGGACCGAGGGGTCGTGACGATCGACTGCGAAGGGGTCATCACGAGCATCAATTCGGCCGGCATCAAGCTGCTTGGAGTCGACTTCGAATGCGTTGGAGCTCCGGTGAGTTCGATCTCTTTGCCGGAGACGCCTTTGGTGGAGGTCTGCCGTGAAGTCATGCGGAACCTCGTCCCGATTTGCGATCGAGATACGCAACTCGAGCGAGGGGGACGTTTGTCGCAACTCCGCCTCGACGCGCATGTCTTGAAGGATGGCGAAGGAGCGGTGATCGGCTGTGCCGTCCATCTGCGAGATGTGACCGAACGCATGCTCTTGGACGAACGAATGCGGCGGATGGAGGGCTTTCTCAGCATGGCTATGCTGGCAGCCGGACTCCATCACGAGATCAAGAATCCGCTCACCGCTTTGAGTATCCATCTGCAACTGTTGGACGAAAGCTTGTCGGCCGGCGCAGGCGACTCGCGCGTCGGAGAATTCGTAGGTGTCCTGAAAACGGAGGTCTATCGGCTTAACGGCGTGCTGGAAAGATTCCGTAGTTTTGCGAACCTTCAGCAACTCGTGCTGCAATCGAGCGACGTTCTAGAAATCGTCGCAAACGTCATTCGCCTGATCGAACCTCAAGCGGCGCAGCAAAACGTTCGCATGACTCTTGCCAAGCCCGAGCGGCAACTACCCGTTGCACAATTGGACCGGGACAAGATCGAACAGGCGGTCTTGAACGTCGTGATCAATGCCCTGGAAGCGATGCCGAACGGCGGGAACCTGGCGATCAAAGTCGCAGAAGAAGACGGCAGAATACGTATCGCGGTCGAGGATTCCGGGACGGGGATCTCGCCCGAAGTCCAACGCAACCTCTTCCGGCCGTATTTCTCGACGAAGAGCAAGGGGAGCGGAATCGGCTTGGCGCTCAGCGAAAAGTTCATCAGTCAACATAAGGGACATATCGAATATCGTACCGGCAAGCACGGGACGGTGTTCGAGATCGTACTCCCATACGAACAGGCTACCGGAAGTCCATGAGCAACCGAAACTTTCGCATTCTGATCGTCGATGACGAGCCGAACATCCGGACCGGCTTGGCGAAAGCGCTGGAACGAGAGGCCGACCATGTCGAGACCGCCGAAGACGACGGCACGGCCCTCGCGCTCTTTCGCAAACACGGTCACCATCTCGTGATTACCGATCTGAGAATCACCGGACCTCGCTCCGGTCTCGAGCTCATCAAGGTGATCAAGCATGAACGTCCGGAGACCTTGATCTTCGTCATCACGGCCCATGGTTCCATCGATACCGCGGTCGAAGCGATGCGGGAGGGAGCCCATGACTACATCAGCAAACCGGTCGACATCGAGATGCTGCGTCTCCAAGTCCGCAATGCTTATGAGCATCACCGGCTGGTTCAAGAGAATCGACTGCTGCGAGATCGTTTGACGGTCGCCGGCGAACTGCCGGAAATGATTGGCCATAGCGCGGCGATGCACGAAGTCTTCGATCGAATTCGGCAAGTCGCCGACACCGATGTGACGGTGCTGATCTACGGCGAAAGCGGGACGGGCAAGGAGCTCGTCGCCCGAGCGCTGCATAACTTGAGCTCCCGAAGTCAACGTCCGTTCATCGCCGCGAACGTCAGCGCGCTCCCGGAGACTTTGATCGAGAGCGAACTGTTCGGCTACGAAAAAGGAGCGTTCACCGGTGCGCAGCGAGATAAACCCGGCTGGTTTGAAATGGCCCACGGAGGAACTCTCTTTCTCGACGAGATCGGCGAGATGTCCCCCAAGACCCAAGTCGATCTCTTGCGGGTTCTCGAGAAACGCGAACTACGCCGCTTGGGCGGCCAAGAACTCATTCCTCTCGACGTCAGACTCGTCACGGCGACGCATAGTGAAATCGGGACCTTAGTTCGGGAGGGAAAGTTTCGGGAGGATCTGTATTACCGCCTCAATGTCGTGCCGTTGCGCACACCTCCTCTGCGTGAACGGCGCGATGACATTCCGCTGCTCGTGCAGCACTTTCTCGCGCGCTCCAGCGAGCGGTTTCGCAAAGAGACGAAGGAAGTCGCCGGCGCCGCAATGAACGTCTTGTGCGGCTACCCTTGGCCCGGCAATGTTCGACAGTTGCGAAACTGCATGGAACGATTGACGGTCACCGTCGATGGTCCGACGATCCATAACGAGGATTTGCCCGAAGAGATGCTCGCAACGCCCAGTTCGACCACGGGAACTTTGGAACAAGCCGTTCAACAAGCGGAGAAAGCGGCGATCCTCGCGGCGTTGAAGCAATGTAATCAGCACCGCGAGCGGGCGGCGGCACTTCTCGATATCAGCGTCCGGAATCTGCATTACAAGATGAACCGACACGCCTTGCAGTGACGTCTCCTTCGGCACACTGCAAGATCTTGCAGCCGTAGCAACGGATTGCGGTGCCCACACTTGAATCCGACATCCCGACGTCGCTCGAAAGCCCCGTCACACGCGTTTTCCTTCTCGCCGACTGGGAACGCGACGCCGGCATCTCATTTGCGATTCAGCGACGACTTCTCTCTCCCTTTTGGCGTGATGTGCGACGAAGTGGACGTACTCGGCCAGCGAGAATCGGCAAGGTCGAACCGGATCAAGACGCGGAACGCGTTGCCGATAACCGCCGGATGCGCATTGTCGTGGCCTCCGTCTTTCGAGCTTCGTATGACGTGCGACACGACTATTACTTCGGATCCCATTCGAAATCATGCCGTTCTCCTCCTCGCTCAGCCGTCGCGCAGTTCTCGCCGGCGGTCAACCGATCGGCACATTGATGGCGCGCGCCTTAGCGCAACCGGAGTTGATCTCCCTGGCAGCCGGGTTCGTCGATCAACCCAGCTTGCCGCTCACGGCCGTCGACGACGCTTGGCGCTCGCTCATGTCCGATCCCGCCGAGGGGCATGCGGCGCTGCAATACGGAACGACGGCCGGCTACCGTCCCTTGCGCGAGGCGCTGTTGGAAGAGCAACGGATCTCCGACGGCAATCCCGCGTCGGAGCGGAACCTGACTCCCGAACAAGTCATCATCACGTCCGGCAGCAATCAACTGCTCTATCTGTTGGCTGATACGCTCTTCGATCCGGGGGACATCGTCCTCTGCGCCGCTCCGACCTACTTCGTCTACCTCGGCGTCGCTAAGAATTTGCAGGTCCGCGCCATCAGCGTCGCCTGCGACGAGCAAGGGCTGAAGCCCGACGCACTCGAAGACCGGCTCCGCGAGATCGCAGCCCGCGGCGAGCTGAGGCGAGTCAAGGCGATCTACGTCGTCAGCGATTTCGACAATCCACGGAGCATCTCGCTTTCGGCGGAACGCCGGGCGGAAGTGGTCGCCGTCGCCAAGCGTTGGTCGCAAACGCGACGAATCTACATCCTCGAAGATGCGGCTTATCGCAAGCTCCGCTACTCCGGAGACGATGTGCCGAGCCTGCGCGCGTTCGACGAAGAAGGCGATACCGTGATCCTCACGCAAACGTTCTCCAAGTCGTTTTCGCCGGGCGTTCGTGTCGGCTGGGGAATCGTTCCGCAAGAGTTAATGGGACCGCTTTGCGATCAGAAGAGCAACATCGATTTCGGTGCCCCGAATCTGAATCAGCACCTGATGTATCGCGTGATCGCCGGCGGAGTCTGCGAGCGCCAAGTCGCACTACTGTGCAACCTGTATCGCCGAAAGCGCGACGCCATGCTCGCCGCGTGCAACGACTATCTCGCCGGCATCGACGGAGTTCATTGGTTGATTCCCGCCGGCGGCTTGTACGTTTGGCTCACGGTCTCCCCCGAGATCGATGCGGGCTTCCAGGGGGTGCTGTTCGACAAGGCCCTCGAGGCCGGCGTGATCTACGTCCCGGGCGAGTACTCCTATGCTCCCGAAGGAGAGCCGGTCGCGCGCAACACGCTACGACTGAGCTACGGCGTGCAGTCACCGGAACGAATTCGCGAAGGCATTCGCTTGCTCGCGACTGCGATCCGTCAGGTCCGCGGCTAAGCGATCATCGATTCGATACGTTTGTCTAACTGCGGCGAAGGCTCTGCGAGGGCGATCATGAGTAAGTTTCATTATCTGCGTGATTCGGAGATCGCCAAAAACGTTGAGCGCGACTACGACCAATTGAGGATGCACGGCCTCGGCGATATCACGGCCGTGTTGCGTCTTTATTACGCCCTTGAGTTCGCAGTCGGGCAAGCCCTGGCCGACGGCAATGACCACTACTATCCCAACGCCAGTTTCTCGGTCGTGACGTTTCTTAAAGAACTCCGGTTGATTCGCGGAAAGTGCGCTACAGGGGCCCGGTTCTTAGACGTGGGCTGCGGTCTCGGTGGAAAAGTGTCGATCGCTCAGTCGCTCGGCTTCGACGCCTATGGACTGGAGATCAATCCGAAGTATGCGGAGATCGCGGCGGAGTGCTTGGGTCCGACTCGGGTGTTTCATCAGGACGGCATGGCATTTCCGGACTATGGACGGTTTGACGTCATCTATTTCTACAATCCGATGCCCTCGGACGAACTGGAAACCGCGATCCTCTCAAACGCCAAGCAGGGCGCGCTCATCTACCATGCGATCGGGTTGAATGCTCAACCCCGACGTACCTTTGCTCGACTGACGCGAAACGTGATGCGTCTCACCGATGACCGTCCCAGGCGCCGGTCGGCAACGTCGCGCCGACTCGCGGAGAGCTCGACGGTTTCCAGCGAGTGAACCCGATCGCGCAGCCGGTTTCCGCCACGCCGGATCCAGCGATCGTGATCTCGTCGACGCGATCGCCGGCGTCTAGCCGAGGAACGCGCACCGTTCACTGACGATGCGTTACCGAACTGCAGAATCTTGCAGGCGTCCCCAGGCATTTGCAGCTTTCAACGCTCACGTCCGGCAGCTTGTCGTGCTCGGCACGCGTCGCTGAGCGTGCTTCGGCCCCTGCCGAATTGTAATAGTCGTACGGCATTTCAATTGCCGATCGTAAGAGCGACCCAAGAGCTTGGCAAAATTCGCCACGATCATTTCGGAAAAGCTCCTGAACACTCTCGATCCTAATTCGGGCGACACGAACGTTCGGCGACGGTTTCGGACAGGTGAACGTAGGAAATACTTATGACCACGGCAGGCCTCACGTCGACAAGCGAAAGTCTGTCGGCCGTCTTCTCACCAGACGCGATTTTGCTCGGGTTGGAGGTGCGAACCAAACGCGAAGCCATCGAGCGAATGGTTCGTCACCTCAAGACATTGCACGGACTCGGAGATGACGACGAACGGACGCTTGTCCAAGCGATTTTAGCGCGAGAGCAGACCGGCACGACCGGTATCGGAAACGGGGTCGCTTTTCCGCATTGCCGTTCAAACGCCGTCGAAAGACCGCTGGGGGTCCTCGCGCTTGACCCCCACGGCATTCCGTTCGACGCGCTGGATAAACAGTTGGTTCACTGCGTGTTTCTGCTCGTGTCGCCCCAAGGGTCCGCCAAGTCCTACGAACTCTTGGGGAAGATCGCGGCCGTGGGCAAGGACAAGAGTCAGTGCCTGCGCTTGCTGGGTTGTCGAACGCGAGACGCCCTTCACCAGTTTCTCTGTGACTTGGATCGGTCGTAGCCGGATGGCGGATGCAATCGATCACCGTAGGCTTTTTCGACCACCTACGGCGTACCGAACTTCGTGCGGGTTTTCGTAATAGTCGATTGTGCCGGGAAGATCCTATGGAGTTCGGAAAACATGACTCAGATCGTGAAGGTCGAGACGCTGCAACTCGGTGATCGAGTCGAGTTCATCACGGATTGTTCGGAATGGGCGCAGAATTGTTTTCTGCGGCATCCGAAAGGAGTCATCGTCGTCGCGAAGAGTGCCTTCATGGACACGTTCGGCCAGTGCCGTTTCGGATATCGGTTGGAGACTTTTCCGAACGGCAAACGCCACGAGTGGTGGGGACGACCGCAGATCGAAATTCGTCTGTTGGAGCGTCGGCCGCAGCTCGCTCTCGAGCTCGCGCGGAAGCGGGGGAAGAAAAGAAAAGGATGGTAAAGCGACCGATCGCATCCGATCGTCGCACCCGAGTCCGATGTCGCCGATATCTAGTTCGTAACCTTCGTCAGCAATTCGCTCTTTACCGTTCTCGCCAACGAGGCTTTCATGTCCGCTCCGCATTCCTCGCCATCACTCGAAAAACCGCAGAACGGCATCGCCGGCTTGAAGCACATCCGGCACGACATTCTGTCCGGGATCGTCGTTTCCTTGGTGTCCTTGCCGCTTTCCTCGGGCATCGCGATCGCGTCCGGCGTCCCGCCGATTTACGGCCTCATTTCGGCGATCATCGCCGGCTTGATATTCCCTCTCATCGGCGGCGCTTACGTGACCATCGCCGGGCCGGCGGCGGGATTGGCCCCGGCGATCATCGTAGTGATGGCCTCGTTAGGAGGCGCGGGCGACGCGACCCATGTCGGAGCAGGCTATCCGTTCTTATTGGTCGTCATCTTCCTAGTCGGATGCGCACAGTTGATCATCAGCGGCTTGGGATTAGCCCGGTATGCCGCGATGATTCCCGTCGCCGTCGTCGAAGGGATGCTCGCCTCGATCGGTCTGTTGATCATCGTCAAGCAATTCTCCGCGTTCTTCGGCTTCACCGGGACGATGCATGCGCACGAATTTCATCAATACGTCGCCGCGATTCCGGAACTTGCCGCGCGGATGACGCCTCAAGTCTTCGCCGTCGGGTTGGTGACGCTCGTGTCGCTGTTCGTATTGGACCGACTGCAATCCAAAGTTCGCTTCCTCCGGATTCTGCCGCCGCAGCTCGTCGCGGTGGTGATCGGCGTGGCGCTCGCACAAATACTCAGTCTCGGCGCGCTCAACGACGGCAAGTTCCTCATCAAGATTCCGGAGAACCCGTTCCAAGGCATCCATTCTCCTCATTTCGCGGAATTGTTCGCCAGACAAGATCTGTGGTACGCAGCGCTGATGGGAGTCATCCTGCTCACGATGATCGACGGAGTCGAATCGCTGGCGACCGCCATGGCCGTCGATCGAATCGATCCGTGGCATCGGCGTTCGCAACCCAATCGCGTGCTCCTGGCCATGGGCGTCTCGAATATCGCTTCGAGTCTGGTCGGCGGGCTGACGATTATCCCGGGAGGAGTGAAAAGCAAGGTCAACGTCGCGGCGGGGGGGCGGACGCTATGGGCCAATTTCACGAACTCGATCTGCCTGATCCTGTATCTCGTCGTCGGCTACCAGATGATCAATCTCATCCCGCTGGCGGTCCTGGCCTCGGTACTGCTGTATACCGGTTGGAAAATGTGCGAACCTTCGGTCTGGCGTCATGTAGCCCATATCGGCAAAGAGCAGTTCGGCATTTTCGTCTTCACGATCATCGCGACGTTGGCAACCGACCTGCTTTGGGGCATCATCGCCGGTTTGGTGGCGAAACTCGCGTTGAACGCATATCTTTGCCGCCAGGCGGTAGCTCGCTTATCAAATGGCGAGAAACGGATCTCCTTCTCCGATCTCTTCGCGAATCCGGTCGGCCGCCGAGAATGGATCGACGGCACCTATCATTTGTATGTCGACAAGCCGGTTTCCTGGTGCAATGCCCATAAGCTGCAGCGCGAACTCAACAGCCTTCCCCCGTCGGCCCGCGACGTCGTGTTGCACATGAGCGAAGTCGTGTCCATGTGGGAAAGCTTCTTCGGCTTTTTCCAAAACCCTGTTGAGCATAAGGCCCTGGTCGACGGCGCCTACCACCTCCATCTTGCGAAGCCCCTCGTATGCTTCAACTCGATGCAGCTGTGTCGGGAGTTAGAGGCCATTCCTCCGGAAGCGACCACGGTCTACGTGCACATCAGTGACCGAGTCGCCCTCATCGACCATTCCTCTTGTGACGCACTGAATCATGCGATTCGCGAGGCTGCCCATTCGAACGTACCGATCAACTTGGTCGGACTCGACCGTATGACACCCCTTTCGCGCCATGATTCGAGCGTACGCGTGACCGCAATGAATTGAGCAAGTTGCTTGCGGACGATGCCTACATCGAGACGATTTCCACGGACCGTTGCTTTTGTCGGATCCCTGGTGAATAGCTCTGAGGTATCGCGATTCCGTAACGTGCCGTGCAGTAGGCGACGGAAGAGCACAGCGAAGTGACTCACAGTACATCCTGCCGAACAAGGCATCGGAAGCAAAACTGTCGACGCGTGGCGGCGATCCATTTTTATAGCGAGGAGTCTTCGTGCACCTCGCCAAACGGGTCCGTAAAGCGACGACAGAGCAAACGGGGCAATTATCAATAGAGGGGGAAATCGGGCAGAGTCCGCGGCCTGATTCATATCTCAAGCGCGCATCGAGCTCAGCAGTCACGGTGTCGAACGATTCTCTTTGCGGCGGAGGGGTTCAACCTTAAATTGAGCTTTAGCGTTCGGGATGATCAGCAGCGCAACATTGCACATCCATGCGATGGTAACATCGAAGCCTTCGGCGCAAGTCCTGCCCGTAATATGGACCACCGTCACTTGGTCCGCCACGGCGGCGGTTGCCCACGGGGTCTATAACCGGCGAAGTGTCGTAAACCTATCTCACTTTTTCAGCCCGGGATCCGATACGAAATTCATCGGAGTATTTCGCACCTAAAGTTCGGACCTAACTAGTCGCTTAACTTGGTACGGCGGCGTATACTCCCTTCAAAATCAAAACGGACCCGGCGCCGCGCAGGTGAACAGCAAGTTAGACGCCGCAGGCATTTTGCAGGCAATCGTGAAGGAATCGAATGAACACACAGCCGACTTGGTTCAAGGCTGCCGCAGTAGTTGCTCTGCTTTGGAACTTGCTCGGTTGTTTTGCGTTCTTCGCCGATCTTCGCATCTCGCCGGAGAGTCTGGCCAAGCTGCCGGAGTCTCAACAGGCGCTTTATGCGGCGCGCCCCGACTGGGCAATCGTTGCAATGGCCGTTTCGGTGTTCGGCGGAGTTCTCGGCTGCATCGGACTGCTCCTCCGCAAGAAGTGGGCCTTTGTGTTCTTGGCCCTGTCGCTCATCGGAATCCTGGTCCAAGACTTCGGCTTGTTCGTTCTGGCGGATGGCGCGAGCTTAGCTAAGCCCGTCGCCGTCATAATGCAAGTGATCGTGCTCGCCATCGGTGTCGGGCTTGTCGGCCTCAGCCGCATCGGCATTGCTCGCGGATGGCTGCGATAACGCATGCCTTCAAGCGGTTCGGACTTAACAGGACGATCCAGCCGACCCGCAAGTCGAAAGCGGATGATCTCGTCGGCTTCGAGTGCGTTAGACTCATCTCAAGTCTGGTCGCTTCGAACGGACGGCTGATCGCTATCGTTTGATCTTCCGCTGTGAACACACCGTGCTAGGCAGCGTCCAAACGATGGTTGACGCGATGAAGAGCGCGGCGTTCGCCTGCGCTCAATGTCGACGAGCTAAAACATTCGGTAACGAGTTATTCGCACCGGGAAGGCTACCGCTCGGCCTCCAGCATCCCCACGAGGGCCGTGAGCTTCCCATGCATCGGCCGCCGCTGCATGCTGACGTCGTAGGCCACGCACCGAACATCTGTCGATCTAGCACGCAGTGTCACATCGCGGCAAGCTCGAAGGTCTTGGAAGAAGGCGATTCTACGCCCGCCGCGGCTAGTTTTGTTCGTAGCCACATGGCAAAGTCGATCGCAGGGTACGAAAACTTTTATCCGTGTCTGGAGGTGTCGGCAGATCTAGGCATTCGGCACGAACTTCACAGGTTCGAGAAGTTGATGAACGGGAAGGGTCGGCTTGTCGGGATGGGCGCGGATTTCACCCGAGACAAGCGACTGAGAGCTCATCCGAAACTCGTTAGAAGGTAGTGAAAAGTCCTATGCAAGCCGTGAAGCGGCTCGCTCAGACAATACTTCTCTCGGGATTGCGTGCCGCCCGAATTCATCGAAACGGCGCACGGGAACCAATTCTGCCGTTGCGACTCGTTTCTAACGGTAGACTAAGCGCACGAACCGAAGGATTGCGACGACTTTCATCGACGCATTTTCCAAACCGATCAAGGACGCGGAGAATCCGGCGGATGTGGAGTTTCTGACAAACGGAACCTGGGGCATTCTGCATTACGGCGGACGTCGTGAAGCGGGCAAGTACACGGTCGAAGGTAAGCGACTGATCATGGTCAACGACGACGGCGAGACTTACAACAACGCCGAGATGCGCTGGAAAGCGACCGAAGGAATACTCGAACTGGATTCCGGAGAAGATCTGATGAGGCTCCGCTTGGTCAAACCAAAATCGGGAGGCTAACGCTTCGAATCGAAAGCAATTCGCTTCGAGGGCCCGACGAATCCCGACCAAGTACCGCTTATTCGGCGCCGGGTTCGTCGGCGTTTTTCCGTTGGATGGAAAGCGAGAGCGTTTTTTCATCGCCGCCGAAGTTCAGCATCGCGAGTTGCGAGACTTCGAACTTCTTATCGAACCGCTCGCTCTTTCCCTGAAACACTTGATAGCCGGGCGTGGGCGGGTTGGGCAACCGCGGGATCGTCGTCGGGTCGACCACGACGCGATTTCCTTCGCCGCCGAACATGATCTCGTTGATCAGGTCGGTCGATTGCTTGAGGTCTGCGTCAGGCGTCAGTTGCGAGAGAAAGCTCTTGGCGATGTCGCGCGCAAAGCGCCCGGTCTGCGGACTCTCGATGAAGGATCGCTCGAGGAGGAGTTCGGCTCCGCGGATCTTCTCTTTGTCGTCGACGATCACGTGCAGTAACACGAGCTTCCGAAACGCCGGAGCTTTCGGCCGGAAGTCGAATTGGGTGCCGGCTTCGAGTTCGATCGACCCTTCCAACGGCTCCAGGCCGAAAAACGTGAAGAGGTCCGCCTGCTTAGCCTCGGCAAGCGTCTTACCCCAGAGACTCTTCCCGGCCGGAACCGCAACGACGTCGGCCGGGGCCGGCGGAGCGCCCGGCATCGGCATGTCGGCCGGAACCTTGAGCGGAACTGCGCTGCCGAGAAACTCTTGTCGCGTGACGCGACCGTTGGCGTCGGCGTCGTATTGCTCCCACTTACCGTCGAGTTCGGTGCCGGAGAGGAAGTCATCATGGTTCCAATCGAGCAGACTCCAAGCACGGTCGGTACGACCGGCGGCCGCGGCGCGCAGACGATCGGCGTTTCGTCCGGCGATGAACTCTTGCTTCGAGACGAGGCCGTCGTCGTCGGCATCGTAGCGGCCCCAGGCGTACGGCCCGATCTCGGCCTTCGAAAGACCGGGGCTGCCGTCGCGATCCATGTTCGCGAAATGCTCCGCCGCGTCCTCGACCGGCGAAGCGGCCCGAGCATCGCCGCCGAACGATAGGCCGAAGCCGCAGATAAGTGTGACGAGCAAGTGATTCTTCGGCGTCATGGTGAGTTCCGTTGGTGTAGCTAAGGGAGTGCGAAGATTCGTCGCAGCATCGTTCGGCGGGTGTCGGCGTCGGCGGCAGACATCGATCGCGTCGCCATCATAGCCCTCATTTGCGAACAACCGCGACCGAAGTCGAATAAATCGTGAAGTCGCTGCACGAATTATTTCTGAGACCGAGTCACTCGGGGCAGGAGGCAAGCTCGAAAAGATCGACAACGTCGCCAGTGCGTTCGCGAGACTACGTCGTAAGACCAAGATCGCGAAGCCGCCGAAGTTGCTCCGCAAAACCTCCGCGAGCCTGCTCAAGAGCAGCAAGGAGTTCGCGGGGATCGAGGTGCTGTTTCTCGGCCACGCTCCGACACGATCGCTGACCGACATTATGCGCAGGCACCGCAACAAACCTTGGACGAAGCGATCTTATGCCCAGTCGCTTCGAGCAGGCGGCTGACCGCTGTTCGTTAGACGGATACGTCAAGTTGGCGAAATGGATCAAAACCGAAGTGCGAGAGTGGCGGCGACGGCGACGAACACGAATATCGCGGCGTCGGTCTGCCGCTTTCGCAAGTGCGCTCTCGCTGCTAAGGTAGCGAACCGCGGCGCATATTCGCCCGCTCAGCGACGCCTACCCTCACCGAGAATTCCTCCGATGAACCTTCGCATCACCCTGGACAAAACTGCGATTCGCCTCGCGGCAATCTGCCTCAGTTTCGGCTTGCTCGCCTCGACCGCTTCAAGCACATCGGCCGCGGAGTTTTTCTTTCGCGACGGCGATCGGATCGTCGTGATGGGCGACTCGATCACCGAGCAGCACCTGTACAGCAACTACCTCGAGACGTGGATTACGACGCGGTTTCCGAAGTGGAACCTCGCGTTCCGCAACATCGGCATCGGCGGCGACTCCAGCACCGGCGGCAACGGCCGGTTTCAGCGCGATGTCGTATCGTTCAAGCCGACGGCGATGACCGTCGACTTCGGCATGAACGACGGCGGCTATCGACCGTACGACAAAGCGATCTTCGATCGTTACATGCTGGGTCTGCAAGGAATCGCCGATCAAGCGAAGAAGGCCGGCGTGCGAGTGGCGTGGTGCACTCCGCAACCGCTCGATGGTCCGGAAGGAGGGGACACGGCGCTGACTGGTTACAACCTCACGTTGGAAAAACTCTCCGAAGGGGTGAAGGCGAACGCCGAGAAGAACGCCGGCCTGTTCGTCGATCAATTCCATCCGTACATGGCCGTGCTCGATAAAGCGCGCAGCGACAAGTCGAAGCGTTATGCTCGAATCACCGCGGGCGATGCCGTTCACCCGGGTCCGCCGGGCCAAGCGGTCATGGCCTACTCCATTCTGCAAGGACTCAACTTCCCGACGTTCGTCTCGTCAGTCGAGATCGACGCCGCCGATCTGAAGTCGGCCAAGGGAGAGAAGTGCCAAGTGTCCGCCGTCGCTCGCGACGGCGACACGCTCACGTTCGATCGGCTCGATGAATCGCTGCCGTTCTTCCCGCAAGACGCCGCCCCGATCTTGCCGTGGACTTCGATTCGCGACCTCGCCAACGACTATCGCCTCACGGTTCGCGGCCTCAAGCCGGGGAGCTACGAAGTGAAGCTCGGCGACAAGTCGGTTGCGAAGTACACGGCCGAGGAGTTGGCCGCGGGTGTGAATCTCGCGACGCCGGCGCTCGCCGCCGGGCCGGTGGCCGATCAGGTGAACGACATCCGCAAGGCGATCGAAGCGAAGAATAAGTTCTATCACGATCGAATCTTCCGCGGCATCATTCTGTCGAGCGTCTCGATTCCCGATTACCTCGGCATCAAACTCACGCCGCAAGAAATCGAATCGAAGAAGCAAGCGGCGATCGCCGAGCGGACCCAAGAGTTGCCGACGCTCGAAGCCGCGATTCGCAAGACGCTCGAGTTGAAGTCGCACAAGGTCACGATCGCTCCGGCCAAGTAACACCGATCGTACGCCTGTGAACGTGACGTCGACCAGCTTGAGGAACGCGGCCTTGAGCTTCGCGGTCGGCGCGGCTTGCCCTTGCGCAGCCTTGTAGAGCGGCTGTCGTCATTTTCGTCCCTGCGTTTGAAGACCGTGACGCCTTCGCCTCGGCCGCTTCGCAGACTGCTCGCTTCACCTTCGACTGCGCACGGATCGCCACCTCGGCGGGCGAGAGCTTCGCAAGTAATGCGTCGTGGGCCGCGGTCCAGGGCGGATTCAACCACAGCGGTCGTGGGCCTCGCCTGCAGTGTGTCGAGGACATCGCTCGCTTCGTCGCGGCCGACGCCTTCTTGCCAGTAGCCGCCCGTCGCATCTTCTCGACGGTCGACGGGGCTCGTGGCTTGCCGATCTTGGCCGCTGCGATCTTCGCACGTAGTTTCGGATCCGCGGACTTGGCGAGCAGCTTCGGCACAGCCTTCTTCCAATTGCGCCGCCCGTGCTCGGCACGGACCACTCGCTCGCCGTCCGTCGGCCGGACGACCCGCAAGTCGATTGCGAATTAGCTCGCCGGCTTCGCGCGCGGTAGACTCATGGCGAGCCCGTCGCTTCGAGCGGGCTGCTGATGTCTGACGCCGGGCTTGTCGGCTTGACACGAACCGCTAACTAAACGGAATTGACCATGCGATGGCTTCTGACGATGACTTGTTCCTTGGCCTTTGCCTTCGGACCGGCTCTGCAATGTGTGCAAGCGAACGATGACAAGCCGGGCGATGTCAGTGAAATTCTCAAAGCCGAGGACTTCTGGAGCACGACAGGGAAGCAGAACGGTCGGACGTGGACCGACAGCGAGAAAAGGCAGCTCGAAGAGCTCAAGACAACGAGTAAGGACGGGGTGATCCGCTTGCGGGCCAACAAGGTGCTGGTGGACCTCGCGGGCAACTCGAGAATCGACGGTTATGAAGATGCCGTCACCGACTGCTTCCGATATCTCGAAAAACAACTCGGTTCCGCACCCGTCAAACAACTCTGCGCCGAGGTGGGCTTCACGCACTACGGAATCGGCACTGGAACGAACGGCGTGTTTCTCATCGAGCACGTTGACGGCAACCCGAAGGGCTTCAACGGCGGGCTGAACCTCACGTGGGACCGAGAGAAGAAGACCGTGACCGGGGTAAAGTCTTGGGGCAAGATCGTCGCCGAGTAGAGCAAACGCTGAACCTCACACCGGCCGCGATGATAGTTTTCGGGACTTCGTAAACACCTCACGCACCCAGCGCAGGTGAGCTTGTCATTCACTCGCACAAATGACGTCGCAACATATTTCCTGTGCAAAACACGGAGTCCAGGAGTTCGCCATTGCGTGCATCCACGTGTGCCGTGCGGTCGACACCGGCGAACAGGTGGGCTTTTTCTGGAGCACCGAAACAGACGGTCCTCGTCCCGACGTCTGGTGCAGCGCTTGCGAAAAATGGTCGTGCGAGCATCCGGACGCGACGACGCAGGAACCCGACCCTGAGCAGGTTTTCAAAACGAACAGTTTTGCTACGGTCGAATCAACTTGGACTTCGCGCTCCGGAAATAAGGCAGTTCTCGCTTATGCAACGCTTGCTTTGCATCCTGAGCTCTTCTTTGTTCATTTCCGTCGTCTTGCTGGCAATCTGCTTGTTTCAAGTTCGAACGCTTTGGAAAGACTTCGGGCATCAAGATCTCACCGCTGCAAAAAGGGCCGATGAGCTTGTATTAAAAGCCGAGTTGGAGTTCAGCCAAGGGCACGATGCTCCGGCAATTACCTTGTTGTCCGCAGCGTTGCTGGCTGATCCGGATAACGACCAGGCCCTCGATGCCTATCGAAACCGGCTAAGAGCAAAATTTGACGCAGGCTTGAAGGAGCACGATTGGGATCTCTGTGAGCTGCAAGTCGCCGCGTACGACGCGGTCGTTCGTTCCGCACTTCGCGGGGCCGTGTCGGCTGAAGACGTTCAATCGATTATCCAACGTCAGGATGAAGTTGCACGCTGGGAAAACGAAGCGGCCCAAAAGCAAAGCGAAATCATCGCTCATGAGCTGGACACGCTGGAAAAGGAGGTGTCCAGCGCGAGTAGAAATCAGTTGGAACTCCTGAACAAGCGGCTTCGCCTGATCTCACCGGATAATCTAAGTGACGCGCTTCGCGACCGACTTACCGCGTTGGCATTAGTGATTGTAGAAATGGAGCAGAAGTCTTTACGACTCGAGTTGCAGGTCGAGTTCGATGGGTTGGAAAAATCCGCGAAAAAAGAAGATCTGGCGACGAGTAAACTTCACGAACTCCGAATCCAAGGCGAATACCTCAACGGCAAGATCGTAGAGGCGAAGCTGCAAGGATCTGATCTCACCGCGGAGCAAGCCGCTTGCCAGGGATTGTTGGCACAACTGGAGCGGCGAATTCAGGTCCTTTCCATCCGGCAAATGCAGACTATCGCCGATGCCGACGCCAAGAAGGCGATCGCCGAAGCACGTTCGATCCTCGAGCTGATTGACAAAGACACTAGCATCAAGACCGGGCACGCTCGCGGCAGGAAATTGGCGGAAGCGGAAATCGGGCTAAATCAGATCGACCGTTTATGTTCGACCGCCTGCCAGATCGAGGCGAATCAGTTGCTCGAAGAAATTCGTAGACGCGCCATCGCCCAAAGAACCCAGCAGACTCGCGACTACAATTTATGGGCGATTAAAATGCTGGAGGAGTCGATCGGGGATTACGCTAAAGCCAAAGGTTGGTTCAATGACGACGAAGAGGCATTTAAGAAGGTGTTGGGGGAAAAGGTTGGCCGAATCGATCCTCAATTGTTGCATCCGGTCACCTATTCCCTTTTCGCCGACATGTTTCAGAAGTTTCTATCCGAACTGAGTTCCTCCGATAAAGTCGCAGTGACGCGAGTCGTGGAAGAAATGCAGCGCAGACCTCTGTCCGACTTTTAGCCAAGGAAGTGCGTATGGCCGCCGCCACGAAGATCGCCGCATTCACCCTTTGTTTGACGGCAAGCGTTTGCGCCTCTCCTCTCCCGGCGGTGACGATGTCCCCAAAGGATCATGTCCGTGTGTTGCGGCACTTGGATCAATGGTCTCAAGCTGAAGCGGCACTAACCGCAAAGTCGCGATCGACTGACAAGAACATTCCGCGGCACAGGCAAGACTTCTTCGACGCGTTGCAGAGAAATCGGCCTACGAAAGTCGCCCAGCATGGAGATGTCCGGGGCTACGCCGCTTCGATGTCGCTTCGCGAGGCGAAAACGTTTAAGGGGTTTCTTTTTGAACAAAGTCTAGTTCGGCGGTGGAATGCCACACTGGGCGGTCCGCGTTATCGCCTATCCTCGGTTGGCCATACCTACGTCGATATCGAACGCTACGACCCGATTTCGGGCAAGACTTTACAAACGTTGCAGGCCTACGGGGGAAGCAGTTCCAAAACGTCTCTCGAAAAACTACTTCTCTCGGATCGAGCCGCCGACAAACTCGTAATTACGGCGGACGTTTTTGAAAAGATCAAACAAGCGATTGGTGAATGTGAGGCCGTGCAGCATCAAATACGAACCGGTGATCTAGACCTGGAGACGGGAAGCCGATTGATCAGCGAGCGGGCAAGAAAAGTAGGACTGAAGTTCGATCGTCAGTCCGGTGAACTGTATGCGCAAGACAAAGCAAGCGGTCGCGGCTCATTGGGAGTACTAGGAACGGATGAAGTCGGTCGAAAAGTTGGACAAATGGTCAGAGATCGGCTCACTAGCGAACAAGTTGCGCGCCTGCAGTTTGAAGCGCTATTGGATTCGGATAATAATCTGAGTGTCTTGCGCACGCGCTTGGGGGAAAATGCCTTCGCAACGCTTGCCCTGCAAAAGATCTATGAAGGCGAGGTGGATCGACTTGTTCAATCCGGTTTGCGACCGGGCAAAGCTGGTAGCGTCGCTACACGCTGGTTGCAAAACGAACATGCCCCGGATCTGATTCAACGCAACGCTCGATCCTTATTGAGAGCGGCGGTGTACGGGGTTGCGGAATCGGAAATGGACCGCATCCTCGCAGCAATGAAGGAGGACGTTAAGCGAGGAGTTTCTCCCGTACAAGCAATCGGTCGCACCGACGAAAAGCTTCGCCGTCTGGCGAACCAAGCACGACGAACTCAAATTCTGAAAGCTCAAAGAATCTTGGCGGTGTTTACCGTCGTCGGCGCGGGAATCGACTCCGCAACAAGCGATCAGGGATTAAAAGAATGGCTCCAGTCGGATCGCCCTGTCGAATGGTCCGCAAGACTCGGGACTGGTGCCGCTGCGATTGTGGTCTCCGGGAAGGCGGAATCGCTTGTAGTTGAGCGTTTGCTGAAACGTGGCGGCCAAGAAACCGCGGAACGTATGAGCGCAAGACTCGCGAGCAGGATCGTCGGCGGCGGAGTTGCGGCGGCAATATTTATCGTCGGTGAAAGTGCCATATCCGCCATCTCGCACGACGCGAGTTGGGGGGAAGTCGCCGATCATGCCTACGAGGCAGCATTGGTCATCGTCGTTTCCGAAGGTGCTGTATTGGGAGCCGATTTCATCGTCTCCGCCGCCACAGGCGGTTCGATCGGCGGTCCTGTTGGGATCGCAATCAGCGTTGGGGCTGCTCTGCTTTACGAGGGCGGAAAGTACTTATGGGTAAGTCGGCGGGAACTAGAAACCGACCGCTTAGTCTATTTGGCAAAGTGTGACGTCGCGCGCCGCAAACTAGAACTCTGGGCGTCTTCGGTCAATACGGCGGTCGGAGCCGAAGCAAAGTAGTTGCCAGTGCTCTCATCGCGACCAGTCGACCATTTCTTTTGTACTTGTCGCCAGACTCTACTTACTACGACTATCGTGCTTCTCATCCGCGACTTTGCCGGCTTCAGCCGGTAGACGTTTCAGTCCGATCGTCGCCTAACGCGAATCTCATCACAAGTCTCCTAGGCGAGAGCTTAATAACCCCGCATTCTCGGGCATATCTCTTGTGACGGACCGTTAGCTTTCCGCAACCGTCTCCGGGCTTTGCCGAGTCCGTTCTTCGCTCTTCATATTACGGGCGGTTGTTTTCTAAACGACCGATCCGGCGCCGGTGGCGACCTCCAGTCGCGGAAGACCGCCTGATGATCGTCATTGCTCCGCGCTCATTGTCTACTCATTAAAGGAGAACTACCTTGTCGCACATCGTCACAATCGAATCGCAAGTCCGAGATCCAGCAGCCGTCTGTGCGGCCTGCAACCGCCTCCGATTGCCGTCTCCGACGGAAGGCACGTTCCAACTCTACAGCAGCCATGCGACCGGGCTCGGCGTGCAGTTGCCCGCTTGGCGGTACCCCGTCGTCTGCGACACGGCCGCCGGCAAGCTCGCCTTCGACAACTTCGGCGGGCGCTGGGGCGAACAATCGCAGCTCGATAACTTCCTGCAATCGTACGCGGTTGAGAAAGCAAAACTCGAAGCGAGGCGCAGGGGGCATACGGTCGTCGAACAGTCGCTGGCCGACGGCTCGATCAAACTCACGGTGCAGGTCGCCGGAGGTGCCGTATGACAACGAAGACGATCGAAATCATCGTCGATCCGAAAGGCCAAACACGCTTGGAAACCAAAGGCTTCGCCGGTTCCGAATGCCGGGAAGCCAGTCGATTCGTGGAACAGGCGCTCGGCACGCGGACCGATGAACGAATTACGCCCGAATTTCATCAGCAGGTTACTCCCGAGCAAGTCCTTTTGGATCGGACTTAGCTCATTCGCTGCGCAGCTGCGACGAGTTGCTCGACGGTCTCGACGAGCAACGGCATTCCCCCGAACTCCATTTCAAGTCGTGTGATCTTATCCGTCACGATTTGGTTCTTGGCGTGAGTCGGGGCTCCGTGAATCGTACTCCGGCTACCGGAAATGTTTTTGGCGATCGACGCAACTTCATAGTCCGAAATGTACTTGTCGTAGCAGTTGTACGCCTCGCCGGCGACGTCATCGGCGACGAGTAGGACACCGGTCGCTTTGGCCACATCCGCGGCATGCACTTCCTTCCCGCCTCGGACGCAGGTGACGTCTTCTCCTCGCACGACGGCCCGTACGAGCTGGAACCATTTGCTATTCGTAACCGGATGGGCGACGCCGTAGACGCCGGTCGGTCGGAGCGCGCAGATCCGATACTCTTTGCCCCACCCGTAGCTATGGACGAACTGTTCGAGTGCCGCTTTGTGAGCACCGTAGTGGTTCATGGGCGTTGTTGGATGTCGCTCGTCGAGTGGCCGATCATCGAAAATCTTGTCGTGCACGGCGCAGGTCGAGATGAAGACGAAGCGTCCGACACCGGCCGCTCGCGCCGCTTCGATCAGGCGAATCGTGCCGAGGACGTTTCGCTCGACGAAATCGAGGATGTTTCCTTCACCGCCGCGGAAGCCTCCGCCCGGATGGTAGAGCGCAGCATGAACAACGGCACCGCAACCCGCGACTAAGGCCGCCGACGCATCGGCATGGCCGAGCTCACCGGGAACCCATTCGATGCCGGAGTCGAGATCGTCCAGTCCGATGCGATCGCTTCCCGGCCGGTACCAACAGCGGCAGCGATGCCCGTTCTCGACCAGGTAGCGAACGATGTATCGGCCTACGAACCCAGTGGCTCCCGTGACGGCGATTTGCATGGCGGCCTGCTTTCCTTGTCGATTTCCCTTACTTCCCTGACCGAGGAATCATTATGACCTTATCGCAACGATTCGCCGAGTATGTCCGAGCCTGCTTTACCGGTATTTGGATCGAAAGCCACGAACATCAGGATGCGCTCGCCGAAATCGCGGGGCTCTGTCGTCGCGAAAGCTGGCGACTCGCGACCTGGGACATCGACCGCGGACTCGACGTCGGTGGCAATGAAACGACGAACACCGCCGGCCAGGATCCGCTGTCGGCGATTCGAGCGCTGAGTTCGTTGGCAACAGCCGACGGTACGGCAGTCCTAGTGCTGCATAACTTCCATCGGTTCCTGCAATCCGCCGAGATCGTGCAAGCCCTAGTTCGACAGATCATCAACGGCAAGCAGCACCGGACTTTCCTGGTAGTGCTCGCGCCCCTCGTTCAAATCCCGCTCGAACTCGAAAAACTGTTCGTCGTCGTGCCGCATGAGCTCCCGGGCCGCGAGCAGCTGCTGGAAATCGCCCGTGGGATCGCAACGGAAGCCGGTGAGTTGCCGGAAGGTGCGGCGCTCGAAACCGTGCTCGACTCCGCGGCGGGCCTGACGCGTTACGAGGCCGAAGGGGCGTTCAGCTTGTCGTTGGTCCGCCATGACCGGATTCAGGCCGAAGCGGTCTGGGAGTTGAAGGCGGGAATGCTCAAGAAAAGCGGCCTGTTGTCGCTGCACCGCAGCGACGACGACTTTGCGAGTTTGGGTGGACTCTCGGCGCTCAAGGCCTTTTGCAAACGAGCGCTGCTGCAACCGGGGCGGGGCAATCCGCTGAAGCGTCCGCGAGGCGTGCTCTTGCTCTCCCCGCCGGGCTGCGGCAAGTCGCAGTTCTGCAAAGCGCTCGGTAAGGAGACCGGTCGGCCGGTCTTGATCCTCGACGTCGGGACGCTGATGGGATCGCTCGTCGGTCAGACCGAAGAGCGGACGCGGCAGGCGCTGCGGATCATCGAAGCGATGGCCCCGTGCGTGCTGATGGTCGACGAGGTCGAGAAGGCGTTCGCCGGGGTCGGCGGCTCGGGCTCCGCCGACAGCGGCGTCTCGGCGCGGATGTTCGGCGCGTTCCTCAGCTGGCTCAACGATCACGAGTCAGACATCTTCACGGTCTGCACGGCCAACGACGTCTCGAAGCTCCCGCCCGAGTTCACCCGCGCCGGCCGCTTCGACGGTGTGTTCTTTCTGGATCTGCCGGAGCGCGGCGAAAAGGATGCGATCTGGCGAATGTACCTGACGCAGTACCAACTCGATCGCAGCCAGCGCCTGCCGGACGACGCACAGTGGACCGGTGCAGAAATCAAAAGCTGCTGCCGACTCGCTGCGCTCTTGGATCTGCCGCTCGCCCAAGCAGCCGAGAACGTCGTCCCGGTCGCGGTCACGGCGGCCGAAGCGGTCGAGCGGTTGAGAACCTGGGCCGGTGGCCGCTGTCTCAGTGCCGATCGCGGCGGCATCTACCGTCGTGAAGCGTCGGCGTCTTCCTCGCGCCGCCGGGTCACGCGAGATGCCTCGCAGAACTAGCGATCCATCGCGGTAAAAAAACAACGGCGACGCGTAGCCAAATTCGGCTTGCGTTGCCGTTGTCAGTGGAGGGTAGCCTAAGGCACGATTTTCGATTCGCTATTCTTTCCGGCTCGGGTGCGTCTCGAACCATTTGAGGATGAACGCGCACTTCGCCAGCATTTGACTCGGACGAGCGCCGATGTCGTGCGACGAGTCGGGAACACGGACGAGCACCGTGTCGATCTTCCTCAATTTCAAGGCTTGGTAATACTGCTCGGCCTCGGAGATCGGGGTGCGGTAATCGTCTTCGCCGGTCATCAGCATCGTCGGCGTGCGGACGTTGCCGACGAGCGACAAAGGGGAGCGTTTCAGATAGGCCTCGGGGGCTTCCCAAGGATTCTTACCGAACCAATAGCGCGCAAAAAAGTTGTAGTGATCGGAGGTGAGCGCGAAGCTGTACCAGTTGATCACCGGTTTGATGACGGCGGCGGCCTGGAAACGATCGGTCTTACCGATCATCCAACTCGACAAGATGCCGCCCCCGCTGCCGCCGGTGACATAGAGCTTCTGCGGATCGACGTAGCCGCGGGCGATGACGGCATCGACGCCGCTCATGAGATCGTCGTAGTCCTGGCTCGGATAGTTTTGGTCGATAAACGCGGTGAAGGCATCGCCGTAACCGGTGCTCCCGCGTGGGTTGACGTAGACGACG
>JAIOPP010000033.1 GCA_021413845.1 Planctomycetia bacterium
ATCGTCGAGCGCACGATCGGTTGGATGAAGGCCTTCCGACGGCTCGTTACCCGCTACGAGTTCTACGCCTTCCTCTTCCATAGCTTCGCCAAGCTCGCTTGCCTCATGATCGTCCTGAGGCGGTTTTGAAACTGCCTCTAGCGTTGTGCGAGTCCTTTGAATTTAAGATTGCAATCGGGGCGTATTTGTTGAATATAGCGCAACCGCGCATTTCATTAAGTTCAATCCCTGCTAATTGAAATACAAAAACACCGATGTTTTCGCATCGCGACTTCCAAAACGCGAATGCATCGGACGTGCGTTGTAGTTGTGCTTGTCGAAGCATGTCGACGCCCAGCAACGCTCTAATCTTTTTTCCGACATCGGTTGGGTTCTGAGTGGTCGCAACTCCCCTAATCGCGGTCCAGGGCAATTCCTCGGTTTGTTGCATGTACTCTGCCGCCCAAGATTGCCTGTCGCCTACCAGTCGCAGAGCAATTTCAAGCTGCGAAGAAAATTCTCGCGATTGATCCTCGGGCAGTTGCCGAAAGTCGCGAAGCTTATTTACGCTGAAATTCGGTGGCTCCGGCAAATAAAACACCATCGTGTGATACTTGTACCGTTTCGCCAACCTTTTCAGCTGATTGATCGTCGGAGACGATTTCCCGGATTCCCAGGCCGCGATTTTCGATTCCTTCCAACCCTCCAGTGCAGCTACCTCGCTGATGCTCAAGTGCGTCGTCTTTCGAGCCCACGCAATAATCTGCGGTGTAGCACGTGAACTGAGTGGCATTTGAACCCAACCTTCGGATCTGAATCGAGACTGTCGGCTTTCGCCTCACACAACCTAAAGTTATAAGCAAATATTTGGTCTGCTGCACATTTCCAGTGAAACAATCCGAGTGCCTTGGGATGCTAAAGCAATTGCGTATCGCTCATTATTGAAACGGCGCGAAGTTGGTTTTATAGGAACCGGTTCCTCCTTGCGGGCGATTGCCGTGGTTCCAGCCAAGCTTGATCCAATTGTTTTTCAAGATTCCGCAGTAGTCCCAACCCCACGTTCCTTGATCGATTCGCCGTTCGTGGCCGGCGAAGAAAGTGCTTCCGCCGCCGACGTAGTAGCCGCCGTAGTGGCGCGTGTTCGAGTGCGTCGCAATCGGTTTGACCTGCTGCGGATATCCGGCCCGTTGCTCGGCGCAAGCATCGGTATGAAAGTAATCGCTCGCCTCGGCCGTGCGCGGCGTTGCATCGAAAAGCCCGACACTGAATAGTCCTATGCCGATCAGCAAGCGACAAGTATTCGCGACACCGAAGCGAAGCGTAACGTGAAGGGTCATCCTTGACTCCCAAACAAAACTTCTAAAACGAATCCGAACGAACGACTTCGCAAGCTATTTCGTCAACGGGTTTCTCGAGAACTTGAACAGCGGCAGACCGTTTTCACGGAAGCGAACCTGATCGGCTTTGCGAACGTCGTCCGGAATGTAATAGCCCTCGGCACCGTAGAAGGTGACGAAGTCGTCTTGATCGACGCCGTCGCCGCTGACGCCGAAGCCACCGGCGATCGCCGAGTTCTTGTACACCGCAGTGCTGCCCGGGAAGTACACGACGCCGCTTTGGTTCGCGATGTTGGTGAGCGAGTGGAAGTTGCGTCCGACTCCGAACGACGTGAACAAGAATTCCGGCGTCGAATCGGTCAGGTAGGTGGAAGCCGGCAGCGGGCCGCCGAGGTTCTCGCCCGTGTGCGGGTTGATGCCCGGAGCGTTTAAGCTGGAGAAATAGCCGGGATCCTTGCCGTCGATCGCTTCGGGATTCGTCGGCTGCGCGAGGTAGCGGAACGTCCGCGCAGTGAACGCCGTCCCTTTTTCGATCTCGGCTTCCGGCAACTTGTCGACGTCGCGCAGCGCCAGCTCGTTGTTGTAGTACGCCATGTTGCGGGCCTTGGCGACCGCGACATCGATCGAGAAGTACGTGGCGTCGGTCATGCGATACAGGCCGAGAATGTTTCCGTTCAGATCGGAAACGGCGAAGACCATCGCCGTCGTGTTGCCGATCGAACGAATCTGCGCGCGGGCCGCGTTGGCTTCGTCGATCCCTTGTTGAATGATCGCCGTAACGTCGGCCGCGGTGAGCGAGCCGCCGCCTGAGCCGGGCGCGGCGCCATGCGGAGTTACCAGCCAGCCCGAAGGAACGACCGTGCCGTCGAGATAGAGATGGTTCATCGGATCGACGATCTGATCGGCCCCGCTCGAGCTGAGTCCGACGCCGACTCGATCGCGCGTTTGCTGCATCACTTTGAGCCCGCCGAAGACGCCGCCGGGTCCGATGGTGTCGAGCGTGATTCCGGCGAGATCGATCCGCGCGATTCGGCCGTTGGCGTCGTAGGAAGGAATGACGAAGCCGCTCACTGCAGGAACGATCGTGCCGTCGGCCGAGGCGAGCGCCCCGACTTCAAGCAACTCGCTGCCGCCGGCCGCGGCGAAGGCGATCCATTCCGCTTCGAGCACTTGTGGAGCGTTGATCCGATTGTTCTTCGTTTGCCCGACTCCGGCGACGAACCCTTGTTCGTGCGTGGCATAACCATCGGAGCCGGGAAAGAAGACGCCGATGCCGCCGACGAGGACACCGTTTTCATACAGCGGAAGTCCGCCGGGCAAGGTGGCGATGCCGCGCGATTGGGCCGTCGTCAGGCGACCCGAGGCGTAGCCGTACGACTCAGGCGCGTAGATCCCTTGCCCGCTGGGAATGTTCGCCGAGCTGACGTTGAAACGATTCGGCAAGACGATGTCGTCGGCTGTCCCTTTGATGCCATCGAGGCCGGGATGGAGCAAGCTATCGCGATTGGTTTGCTCGATGCCGAACAAGTCGGCCGAAGGGGTGTTGCGAATGCCGGGCGGAAAGTGTCCGCCGACGCCGATCGGCGCGACGAGCCCCGGCCCTTGCACGGTCGAGCCTAGGTTTCCGGTGTTGGGGTTCGATTCGACCTCGCGCTGCGTGATCGTCGATTGCGAGAGGGTCTCGATCGTGCGCGACGTGAGGGGCCCGATCTGGTTGGCGAAGAAGGCGCCGGTGCGCGCCAAGGCCACGGCGCCGTCGATCGCGAAGACGAGCGTGTTGTTGTCGGGAATCGCATTGAGCACCCCTTGCTCGACGCGCACGCCGAGGATGTGCCCCTGACGATCGACGATCGCGATGATGGCGTCTTGCGAAGCGGAAGCGGCGGCGGCCCGATCGAGCAGAGTTTCGACTTCCGCAGCCTGCAGGGATTCGGTGTCGGCCAGTTGCACGGCGGCGGCGCCGGCGGCATCGAGGACGAGCCGCTGCTCGAGCACTTCCACGGCCAGCGTGACATAGGGAGCCGAGGAGCTTCCCGGCGTTCTCGAATCGCTTCGCATGACAGAGGCTACTCGCGCTAAATTACCTATTCCGAGGATTTGCCCGCGGGATGAACCCAGGCTACCCCTGCCGTACTTGAAATCAACGAACTTATCCGCATTTCGCGAATCGCGGGGGAACGTCATTTGTCTTCGTCCGCAAAATTGAGGGGGTTCGGTTTATCCGGTCTACGCGTTGCGACCGATACAACCGTTACGACCGCACCTAAATACCGCCCAGGTCTTACTTTTCCCCCTTCGCGAGACTCGCTCCAAACACTCCTTCTCGATCTATGTCGTGATACCGCCATCGTTTGCGTTAGCCGCGCTCCGTTCTATCCGTGCGCTCGGACTGCGCGCCGGGATCGCTGCCGGCATTGCTTCGCTGGTGGTAGTTATCGTCTGCGAGCCGGCCCGTTTGCTAGCTGCGAATGCCGTGGAAATCCCGGCCGATGCGTTCCCCGCACCGGTCGCTGCCGTTCCGCCGCCGCAAGCGCCGGCGATTCAACCTCACGCTCTTGAAGGCCCGAGCTTCTTCGACGCTTCGGGTCGGTCGTCGGTCGTCGTCGTCGGAGATGCGGCCGAGTTGTCGAAAGATCTCGACGGTCCGATCCGGTTGCCGCAGGCCAACCCAAGCGTGCTCCGCGCACCCGACGAGCCCGACTCGCTGCCGCCGGCCGACGGGCTGTCGCTGACTCCCGAATGGGATCCGTTCTTTCAATACTCGCGCAACATGCCTGCCGGCTTTACCGGCCGCTCGGGGGTTGCGCCGCGCGAAGGGCAACAGTCGCCGCATTTCGTGCCGCTGGAAGATCGCTGGCGCATCGGCGTGCCGGAATGGGATCGCTACGGCAAAGGCCATCCTATCACCGACGACTATCCCTACGATCTCGGCCGGCTGCTGAACCCTTACAAGCAGAACGTGCTGAAGGGAGATTATCCGATCGTCGGTCAGCATACGTTCTTGAACATCACGGTCGCGAACGTCACGTTGGCCGAAGTGCGACAAGTGCCGACGCCGCAGAATGCGTTCGAGGTCACGCAGAACCCGAACTCGTTCGATCAGTTCGGCAACCCCAACCAGACGTTCATTACCAACAACACGATCTTCACCGCCGACCTGTCGCACGGCGACAGCTCTTTCAAACCGGCAGACTGGCGCATCCGGGTCACGTCGGTCTTCAACGAAAACTATCTCGACGTCAAGGAGCTCGGGATCATCGGGCCCGACGTCGAAGAAGGACGCGTGCGCTATCGCACCGACATCGCGCTGCAAGAGTGGTTCGTCGAAACGAAGCTCGCGGACCTCAGCGCCGACTACGATTTCATGTCGCTCCGGGTCGGTTCTCAGCCGTTCGTGAGCGATTTCCGCGGCTTCGTCTTCGCCGACACGAATCGCGGCGTGCGACTGTTCGGCACGCGCCACGCCAATCGCGAGCAATTCAACCTGGCTTACTTCTCGCAATTGGAGAAGCAGACCAACAGCTTCTTGAACACTTGGGACAACCGCAAACAAGACGTCATCGTCGCGAATTACTTTCGCCAAGATACGTTCGTACCGGGCTACACGGCGCTGCTTAATTTTCACTTCGTCCACGATGCTCCTTCGACCCACTTCGACGCAGATGGCTTCTTGGTCCGGCCCGATCCTGCCGGCGTGTTCCAGGAACATCAAGTGAACGCGGCCTACTTGGGTTGGGGCGGCGACGGCCACATCGGACGCATCAACATCACGCATCAGTTCTATCAAGTGTTCGGGCACGATTCGCTGAACCCGATCGGCGGCCAGCCGGTGACGGTCAACTCGCAGATGGCGGCGATCGAACTCTCGCGCGACTTCGATTGGCTCCGGATTCGCGGCTCGTACTTCTACGCTTCAGGCGAAGACGATCCGTTCAGCCGCACGGCGCACGGCTTCGACACGATCCTCGACAACCCCAACTTCGCCGGCGGACAGTTCAGCTATTGGCAGCGGCAAGGTCCGCGGATCTTCGGCGTCGCGCTGACGAACCGCAACAGCTTGATTCCGGACCTTCGTTCGAGCCGGCTCGAGGGTCAGCCGAACTATATGAATCCCGGCGTTCACATCTTAAACGGCGGCTTCGATATCGAGCTCACTCAGAAACTGCGCCTCATTCAAAACACGAACCTATTGTGGTTCGACGCGACCGGCGTGCTCAAGCAGTTCTTGTTTCAAAGCCAAGTGCAAGACTTCATCGGCACCGATATCAGCCTCGGTGCCGAGTATCGTCCGCTCCTGAGCAACAACATCATCTTCGTCGCCGGCGCCGCCACGCTGGTGCCCGGCGGCGGCTTGCGCGACATTTATAACAACGTCACCGGTCCGGTTTCGTCGCTCTACAGCATCTTCTGCGAAATGACGTTGCTCTACTAACGACACGCCGCTCGCAACTCGACGCGCCGACAACTCGGTTTACTGCTCGCCGAGGATTTCCAGCTCGACCTCGACGCCGGGCCGCAGCCCGAGCCCTTTGTTTTCGACTTCGGCCCAGATCCGAAACTGCCCGCCGTGTTGCAACACCGGGTTGACGAACACGACCTCGCCGGGGAACGTGCGGGTCTCGCCGCCGGCGACGACGACGGTGGCCTTCAGCTTCCGGCCGGCGAGCTCTTCCGGCGCGTGCTCTGCGAACTTCACGAACCCTTCCACGCGCAAGCGATCGAGTTGCACGATGCGTAGAATCGGGCGACCGACTTCGACCCATTCGTCTTTCTGGCGGAAGACTTCGACCACTTGCCCTTCGACCGGCGCGACCAACGTGCGATCGATGATCTCGACTTGAGCGAGCCTGACCTTCGCTTCCGCGATCCGATCTTCGATCACCTCGATCGCTTGCTCGAGCTTCGCCGCCTCGATGCGCATCTGGGCGTCTTTCACGGCGAGTTGGAGCTTATCGAGCTGCACGATCGAATAGGCCCGCGCCGACAGGCGATTGGCGTCGACCGAAGCCGCGTACTCGGTCGAAGCCGAGCGATAGGCGTTCTCGGCCGCTTGGATTTCCACGGCGCTCAGCGCTCGGGCCCGAGCCGATTCGTGCTCGGCGCGGGCGACGTCGCACTGCATCTCGGCCTGCGCCTTATCGATCGCCCCCACGACATCGCCGGCGGCGACCGTGCTTCCTTCCTTCACGCTCAAAGCCGAGATGTTTCCCGAACGCTTCGCGGCGATCTCGATGTCGCGAATCAACGACACCAGGCAGTTCGCGATCTTAAACGACTTGGCTCTCGGGTTCGCGAGCGGCGCCTGCGCCGCAGACCGATCACAGCAAACCGCGCCGACACCGAGGAGCACGACGAACGCAATCCATCGCCTTGCCATGACGCATCCTCTCGCTGGAACCGAAAATTTCTCTCGCCGACACCCTCATAAGGTAAGGTACCCGACCCAGCAAACAGCGACAACTCCGTTAAAGTAGCAGGCACGTTCCACGTGCCGTAGCCACGTGCGCCGTTCGAGCTGAATGCAGCATCGCGACGCACGCAGCTCTGTTCACACTCAACTCCGTTCAATAGCCCCGGATGCATATCCGGGGCCGCACCGCAACGATCGTTCGCAATCAACTGTGGCGGACGGCACGTGGAACGTGCCTGCTACTTTGGCGCAAAGCACGGCCGTGATCGCGCTTGCTTGCGACATAAAAAACATTCGTGCGTCGTCGCCCGAGCGGGCCTGGGCATCTTGTCAAACGATTCTCTGCGCAGAGCATTTCGCCCGAACCGGCTTGCTTCGCGGGAAGCAAGACTGGCTCGCGCGACGACGCACCGGACGACGCCCAGAGCAGCGAAGCGTTCTCTGCGATGTTGCAACCTCGCAGAGAACGTCGTGCAAAATTCGATTCTCGGTTTATTA